>DATMCA010000931.1:0-3912 GCA_035559015.1 Umezawaea sp.
GTGGACCACGCACGCCATCGGTGTCCTCGCCGACGAGACCGTGGACGCCGGGTTCGACCTCGCGGCCTGGCCGCCGCCCGGCGCCGAGAACATCGACCTGGGCACGGTCTACGACGACCTGGCGGGCGCAGGCCTCGCGTACGGCCCGGTGTTCCAGGGCCTCAAGGCCGCGTGGCGCGACGGCGACGACGTGTACGCCGAGGTGGCGCTGCCCGACTCGGAACACCGCCAGGCGGCCAAGTTCGGCGTGCACCCCGCGCTGCTCGACGCCGTGCTGCACGCGCTCGCGCTGAACTCCGGCAAGGGCGAGGGCGGCTCGCTGCCCTTCTCCTGGAACGGCGTCAGCCTGCACGCGGCCGGTGCCACGGTGCTGCGCGCCCGGATCTCCCCGTCCGGTCACGGCGACGCGGTCTCGGTGCACGTCGCCGACGGCGGCGGCTCGCCGGTCGCGCGGATCGACTCCCTGGTGCTGCGGCCCATCGGCGGCCAGCTGCTGAAGTCCGCGACCGGCCACCCCGACTCGCTGTTCCGCATCGACTGGACGCCGCTCTCCCTGGAGGACAAGGCACCCGACACCAATACGGTCACGCTGGTGGTCCCGGACGGCGACGTCCGCGAGGTCACCGCGTCCGTGCTGGCCGGCGTGCAGGCTTTTGTGGCCGACGAGCAGTCCGACGCGACCCTGGTCGTGGTGACCAGCGGTGCCGTCACGGCGTTGCCCGGTGAGAACACGACGAACCTCGCGCACGCCGCCGTGTCCGGCCTGATCCGCACCGCGCAGTCCGAGCACCTGGACCGGATCGTGCTGGTCGACGCCCCGGACGGCCTGCTGGGCACCGAGGTCGCCAGCGGCGAGAGCGAGCTGGCCATCCGCGGCGGCAAGGCGTACGCGCCGAGGCTCGTGCGGGCGTTCGCCGGGACCGTTCCACGGTTCGACGCCGACGGCCCGTGGCGGCTGGACTTCTCCGCGCAGGGCACGGTCGACAACCTGATCACCGTCCCGTGGCCCGAGGCCGAGCGCGACCTGGAGCCGAACCAGATCCGGATCGGCGTCCGCGCGGCGGGCGTGAACTTCCGCGACGTGATGAACACCCTCGGCATGTACCCCGGCGACGCGGGCCTGATGGGCCTGGAGGCGGCCGGCGTCGTGCTGGCCGTCGGGTCCGATGTGGACCGTCTGGCCGTCGGCGACCGGGTCATGGGCATGATGGACGCCTCGTTCGGCCCCGTCGCGCTGGCGGACCACCGGATGGTGTGCCCGATGCCCGCCGGCTGGTCGTTCGCCGAAGCCGCCGCCGTGCCGCTGGTGTTCCTGACCGCCCTGTACGGCCTCAACGACCTGGGCGGCCTCAAACCGGGTGAGTCGGTCCTGATCCACGCCGCCGCCGGTGGTGTCGGCATGGCCGCCACGCAGGTCGCCCGGCAGTTGGGCGGCGAGGTCTACGGCACCGCCTCCACGGGCAAGTGGCACGTGCTGCGCGCGGCCGACCTCCCCGAGGACCACATCGCCTCCTCCCGCACCACGGAGTTCGAGCAGCAGTTCGTCACCGCCACCGGCGGTCGTGGCGTCGACGTCGTCCTGGACGCCCTCGCGGGCGAGTTCGTCGACGCGTCCCTGCGCCTGGCCGGGCTCGGCGACGGCGGCCGGTTCGTGGAGATGGGCAAGACCGACATCCGCGACGCCGACGAGGTCGCCGCCCAGTACCCCGGCGTGACCTACCGGGCGTTCGACCTCATCGAGGCCGGTCCCGAGCGCATCCGCGAAATGCTCTACCAGCTCCACGACTGGTTCTCCGCGGGCGACATGCGCCCGCTGCCGGTCACCACGTGGGACCTGCACCGCGCGCCCGAGGCGTTCCGCTACCTGGGTCAGGCCAAGCACATCGGCAAGGTCGTCCTGACCATCCCGGCGAAGCTCGACGGCACCGTCCTCATCACCGGCGGCACCGGCGGACTCGGCGCGGAACTCGCCCGGCACCTGGTCGGCCAGGGCGTTCAGCACCTCGTGCTCACGTCCCGCCGCGGCCTGGAAGCCCCCGGCGCGGCCGAGCTGGTCGCCGAACTGGATGCGCGGGTCGACGTCGTCGCCTGCGACGTGTCCGACCGCGCGGCCGTGGAATCGCTGCTGGCGGGCATCCCGAACCTCTCCGGTGTCGTGCACACCGCCGGTGTGCTGGACGACGGCGTCCTCGAATCCCTGACTCCCGAACGGTTCGACGCGGTGTTCGCGCCGAAGGTCGACGCCGCCTGGCACCTGCACGAGCTGACGCTGGACCGCGACCTGGCCGTGTTCGCCCTGTTCTCGTCCTCGGCCGGTCTGCTCGGCTCGCCCGGCCAGGCCAACTACTCCGCCGCCAACACCTACCTCAACGGCCTGGCCACCTACCGCCGTTCGCTGGGCCTGCCCGCCGTCGCGATGGACTGGGGCCTGTGGGACCAGACCGCGGGCATGGGCGCGGGCCTGTCGAAGGTCGACCTGGCCCGCATGGCCCGCGCGGGCATCCCGGCGCTGACGGTGCCCGAGGGCCTGTCGCTGTTCGACGCCGCGCTGGCGCTCGACGCGGCCGTGGCCGTCCCGCTCAAGCTCGACCTGGCCGCGTTGCGCACCAGCAAGACCGAGCTGCACCCGTTGCTGCGCGGTCTGGTCCGCCAGCCGGTCCGCCGGGCCGCCGCGGGCAGTGGCGCGGAATCGTCGCAGTGGAGCCAGAAGCTCGGCTCGCTGAGCCCCGCCGAGCAGGACGAGCTGCTGCTGGACATGGTCCGCGGCCAGGTCGCGATCGTCCTCGGCTTCTCCTCCGCCCACCAGGTCCAGGCCGGTCGCGGTCTGGTCGACATGGGCCTGGACTCCCTGTCCGCCGTGGAACTCCGCAACACCCTCAGCTCCGCCACCGGGCTCCGCCTGCCCGCCACGGTCGTCTTCGACTACCCGACGCCCCAGGCGCTGGCCGGTCACCTCCGCGAGGAACTCGTCGACACCGGCGACTCCGGGCCCAAGAAGGCCGTCGCGTCGTCGGTGGGCTCCGACGAGCCGATCGCGATCGTGTCCATGGCGTGCCGCCTGCCCGGTGGCGTGCGGTCGCCGGAAGACCTGTGGGACCTCGTGACCACGGGTCGCGACGCGATCACGCCGTTCCCCACCGACCGCGGCTGGGCCACCAAGCTCGGGTTCGACGTGTCCGGCGGCGGTTTCGTCGAGACCGCGACCTCGTTCGACCGCGACTTCTTCAGCATCAACCCGCGCGAAGCCCTGGCGATGGACCCGCAGCAGCGGATGCTCCTCGAAACCACGTGGGAGACCTTCGAACGCGCTGGTCTCGACCCGACCTCCGTGCGGGGCAAGCAGATCGGCGTGTACATCGGCGGCAGCGCCACCGACTACGGCGACGGCATGGACATCCCGGAGGAGCTGGCGGGCCTCGTGCTCACCGGCATCACCCCGAGCGTCATGTCCGGCCGCATCGCCTACACGTTCGGCCTCGAAGGCCCGACGTTCACCGTCGACACCGCCTGCTCGTCCTCGATCGTCGCCCTGCACCTCGCCGCGCAGGCCCTGCGCAACGGGGAGTGCGACAGCGCGCTCGTCGGCGGCGTCATGGTGCTCGCGACGCCGTCCGTCTTCGCCGAGTTCGCCACGCAGAGCGGCCTCTCGCCGGACGGCCGCTGCAAGGCGTTCTCCTCGGGCGCGGACGGCACCGGCTGGTCCGAGGGCGTCGGCATGCTCCTGGTGGAGCGCCTGTCCGACGCGCGGAAGAACGGCCACGAGGTCCTGGCCGTCGTCAAGGGTTCCGCCATCAACCAGGACGGCGCCTCCAGCACCCTCACCGCCCCCAACGGTCCGTCGCAGCAGCGGGTCATCCGTCAGGCGCTGGCCAACTCGGGGCTGTCCGCCGCCGACGTCGACGTGGTCGAGGC
>DATMCA010000932.1:0-2922 GCA_035559015.1 Umezawaea sp.
AACGTCATGACGGTGCTGTTCAGGGCCACGGCGGAGGCCATCAGCTCGCCGGGGACGAGCCTGGCGACGACGGCGCTGCGGGCGGGGGCGTTCAGGGCGAAGAAGACCTGCTGGAGGCCGAGCAGGGCGATGATGAGCCACACGGACTCGACGTGGAACGCGGCCTGGAGCCACAGCAGGACGGACGTGACGGCGATGCCGGCGTTGGTGAGGACCAGCAGCTTGCGGCGGTCCACCGCGTCGGCGACCGCGCCGCCGTACAGGCCGAAGACCAGCAGCGGGACGAGTGCGACGGCGGCGGCGATGCCCACCCAGCTCGACGAGCCGGTGAGGTCGTAGACCTGCTTCGGCACGGCCACGGCGGTGAGCTGGCTGCCGACGGCGGTGACGATCGTCGAGACCCACAACCGGCGGTAGGCGACGATCTTCAGTGGTCTGGTGTCGATGGCGACCTTGCGCAGCAGTCCGCTCACGACTCGTTAGCTTAGGACAACTAACGAGTCGTGAGCGGCTTGAGTCGTGGACATCACGGGGCCACGCGCTGCAACTCCCAGCCGTCGCGCCCGAGGCGGAAGCGGAGCCGGTCGTGCATGCGGTCACGACGGCCCTGCCAGAACTCGACCTCCTCCGGCCGGATGCGCCAGCCACCCCAGTGCGGGGGTACCGGTACCCGGTCGGAACCGGCGAACTGCCGCTCGATCTTGTGCAGGGCACTCTCCAAAGTGGAGCGACCCGACACGACGCGCGACTGCGGCGACGCCCAGGCGCCCATCTGGGAGCCGCGCGGGCGGCTGTTCCAGTACTCGGCCGTCTCGACCGGGCCGACCTTCTCGACGGTGCCGCGCACGTGCGCCTGCCGCTGCATGGCGAACCACGGGAACGTCGCGGAGGCGTAGCGGGTCGCCATCAGGTCGTGGCTCTTGGAGGAGGTGTAGTTGGTGAAGAAGACCAGTCCTCGGACGTCGAGCCCCTTGGCCAGCACGGTGCGGGACGACGGGCGCCCCTCCGTGTCGGCGGTGGCGAGAACCATCGCGTTGGGCTCCGGCAGACCGGCACCGGTCGCCTGGTCCAGCCACAGCTGCAACTGCTCGTGCCACGTGGTGGCGAGATCGTCCTCCGTCAGCGAGCCCTGTTCGTACGACACGCGCATGGACGGCAGTGCGATATTCGTCTCCGACATCGGCGAAACCTCCCTGGAGAGCAGGCACTCGTGGCACCCCGTGGGTGGCGACCGTACGGGTTCCGGGCCTGTCACGGAACCGCCTGGCTGGTGATCCGTCCCACCTGGATGGTGACTGTGCGTGTGATCAATTCTTCTGAATCGCGAACGTGATCGAGTCAGATGATCAGTTGACACGTGAACGCCATCCGGGGTGAACATCCAGTGCCGCGTCGAGCCACCCCTGAGCGGTCACCGCGTCGCCCGCGAGCGAGGTCGCGAGGCTCCCGCCACGCGCCAACGGAACGAGTGACCACCAATCGTGTGAAAACGGTTCGGCCGGATCTTCGCCCCAGCAAAGGACTTCCGTCCCAAGCACCCGCCTGCCCGCCAGGTGCGCCGCGCTGCCGTCGAGTTCGGCCGATCCGATGCGCAGCGACTGGTTCAGCAACGGCCCGCCGGCGCGGCGCACCCGCACCGCGCTCGTCAACGACCCCGGCCGTTCACCCGCCCTTCCGAGCACCAACACCTCGCGCGTCCGCAGGAGTGCGCTCGCGGCCAGCTCGACCTCCAGCTCGGCCTCGTGGTGTGCACGCGCGGTGACGACCGTCGGCTCCGGCACGAACTGGACGCTCGCGTTCGAGCCGACCTCGATCCGGACGCGAGCGCGGCTCCCACCCGGCAGGTGGCCGGGCAGCGCCAGCGTGGCCGCGACGCCCCGCAGGACGAGGTGCGCGCCCTCGCCGACCTCCACGACGAGTTCGAGGTCGTCACCGCCGAGCGGTGCGGTCACCGAGCTGACGAGGTGCACGAGCGCGGGCTCGTGCGCGGCCCGCACCCGGCTCCGGTGCGGCACCAGCGTGATGGGCGCCATGGACCGCAGGTCCCGGACGACGTTGCGGCCGTCCGGGTCCCGCTCCACGACCAGGCGGGCCTGCGCCTTCACGGTGCACTCCCCGGGTCATCGCCACCGGCCTGGCCGCCCGCGGGACCACCGCGGAGCCGGTCCTCGGCTTCACGGTGGTCGGCCGCGCGGAGGACGGCGGTCAACCGACCGCCGCCACCGTGCAGTCGTGCAGCTGGGTCTGGACCCAGCTCGCCACGTCCGGCGCGTTCGGCGTCGCGACCAGCGACTGGCTGATCACCGGGAGGTCGCCGCGCATCCGGTGCGCGTCGGACGTCATCACGTCCAGGTCCGCGCCGACGAGCGGCGCGAGGTCGATCTTGTTGATCACCAGCAGGTCCGCCGTGGTGACACCGGGCCCGCCCTTGCGCGGGACCTTGTCGCCGCCCGCCACGTCGACCACGAAGATCTGCCGGTCGACCAGGCCGCGGCTGAAGACGGCGGTGAGGTTGTCGCCGCCGCTCTCGATGATCACCAGTTCCAGGCCGGGGATCCGCTCCTCCAGCAGTTCCACGGCGTCCAGGTTCGCGGTGATGTCGTCGCGGATCGCGGTGTGCGGGCAGCAGCCCGTCTGCACGGCCTCGATCCGGTCGACGGCCAGGACACCCGCCTTGCGCAGGAAGTCCGCGTCCTCCGTGGTGTAGATGTCGTTCGTCACCACCGCGAGGTTCACGGTGTCGCCCAGCGCCCGGCAGAGCGCGGCCGTGAGGGCGGTCTTGCCGCTGCCCACCGGTCCGCCGATGCCGATCCGCACCGCGCGCCCCATCGGCGCGTGGTGGTGGTGCGGGTCGTGGCCCGCGTCGGTGGGGTCGAAGTTGACCGGGTGCTCGTGGTCAGCTGACAAAGAGACGCACCTCTT
>DATMCA010000933.1:0-3722 GCA_035559015.1 Umezawaea sp.
GACGAGACGCTGACGGGCTTCGAGAACCTGGACATGGTGGGGCGGCTGTACCACCTGGGGCGGCAGCCCAGCCGCGAACGGGCGCGGGAGCTGCTGGAGCGCTTCGACCTCGTGGACGCGGCCGACCGGCAGGTGAAGGGGTACTCCGGCGGGATGCGGCGGAGGCTGGACCTCGCCGCGGCGCTGGTGGCCAAACCCGTGGTGCTGTTCCTGGACGAGCCGACGACCGGGCTGGACCCGCGCAGCCGGCTCGGCATGTGGGACGTGATCGAGGAACTGGTCGCCGGGGGCACGACCGTCCTGCTGACCACGCAGTACCTGGAGGAGGCCGACCGACTGGCCGACCAGATCGCGGTGATCGACCGCGGTCGCGTGATCGCCGAGGGCACGTCCGACCAGTTGAAGGCCCAGGTCGGCGGGGAGCGGCTGGAGCTGACCGTCGCCTCGGCGCGCGACGTGGCGTTGACCCGCACCGCGCTCGGCGCGCTCGCCATCGCGGAGATCTCCGTGGACGAGCGGAGCCACCACGTGGTGGTGCCCGTGTCGGGTGGCGCGGACCTGCTCGTCGAGGCCGTGCGGCTGCTCGACTCCGAGGCGATCAAGGTGTTGGACATCGGCCTGAGGCGGCCGACGCTGGACGACGTGTTCCTCACGCTGACCGGGCACGGGGCCGAGGACGAGCAGACCGATGGGGAGAGTGGCGCGTGAACGGGTTGGTCGAGGCCTTGGCGGACGGCGCGGTCGTCGCCAAGCGGAACCTGATCAAGGTGAAGCGGGTGCCGGACCTGATCGTGTTCGCGACGCTGTCGCCGATCATGTTCGTGCTGCTGTTCGCGTACGTGTTCGGCAGCGCCATCGAGATCCCCGGCATGAACTACCGGGAGTTCCTGATGGCCGGGATCTTCGCCCAGACCGTGGTGTTCGGGGCGACCATCACCGGCACCGGGCTGGCCGAGGACATGCAGAAGGGGATCATCGACCGGTTCCGGTCGTTGCCGATGGCGCGGTCGGCCGTGCTGATCGGGCGGACCACCAGCGACCTGCTGAACAACGTGATCGTCATCGTGGTGATGTCGGTGACGGGGCTGATCGTCGGGTGGCGGATCCACTCGTCGTTCCTGGAGGCGTTGGCGGGCTTCGGGGTGATGCTGCTGTTCGCCTACGCGATCTCGTGGGGCATGGCCGTGGTGGGGCTCGCGGTGCGGTCGCCCGAGGTGGTGAACAACGCCTCGTTCATCGTGATCTTCCCGTTGACGTTCATCGCCAACACGTTCGTGGGGACCACGAACCTGCCGGGGCCGTTGAAGGCCTTCGCCGAGTGGAACCCGATCTCCGCCGTCACCCAGGCCGCGCGGGAGCTGTTCGGGAACACCAACCCGCAGTTCCCCGCCCCGGACGTGTGGCCGTTGCGGCACCCCGTGCTCGCTTCAGTGCTGTGGAGCCTGGTGATCCTGGCCGTGTTCATCCCGCTGGCGATCCGGCAGTACCGGAAGGCCGTGAGCCGCTGATCGGGGGAAAGTCGTTAGGAAGTGGGAAAATCGCCACCTAGCCTTGGTGCATGGCACCCATCACGATCCCCGGCGACGGGGTCGACATTCGCTTGTGGACTCGACCCGAGGAGGTCGAGGAGCAGGCGATGCGGCAGCTGCGGAACATCTCCGCGCTGCCGTGGGCGGTCAAGCACATCGCCGTGATGCCGGACGTTCACTTCGGCCTCGGGGCGACCGTGGGGTCCGTCATCGCGCTCCGCGACGCCGTGTCGCCCGCCGCCGTGGGCGTCGACATCGGCTGCGGCATGACGGCCGTGCGGACGTCGTTGACGGCTTCGGACCTGCCGGACAGCCTGCGTTCCCTGCGGAGCCGGATCGAGGCCGCCGTGCCCGTCGGGTTCCAGCAGCACGGCGAGCCGGCGTTCGACGACGGCGACGCCCGTGACTGGAAGGCGTTCTGGCGCGGCTTCGACGACCTGACGCCCGCCGTGCACGCCCGTGCGGAGAAGGCGCTGCGGCAGATCGGGACGCTGGGCGGGGGCAACCACTTCCTCGAGGTGTGCCTGGACACCGACCAGCAGGTCTGGGTGATGCTGCACTCCGGGTCGCGGAACATCGGCAACGAGCTGGCGCGGCACCACATCTCGGTGGCGCGGAAGCTCGCGCACAACGCCGAACTGCCCGACCCCGACCTCGCGGTGTTCCTGGCGGGCACGCCGGAGATGGCCGCCTACCGGCACGACCTGTACTGGGCGCAGGACTACGCGCGGCGGAACCGGTCGGTGATGCTGCGGCTGGTGTGCGACGTGCTGCGCGGCGAGTTCGAGCGGGTTCGGTTCGACGAGCCGATCAGCTGTCACCACAACTACGTCGCTGACGAGACGCACTTCGGGGAGGACGTCCTGGTGACGCGCAAGGGCGCGATCCGGGCCGGCCTCGGCGAGCTGGGGATCATCCCCGGCTCGATGGGGACGGGGTCGTACATCGTGCGCGGGTTGGGGAATCCGGACTCGTTCCTGTCCGCGTCGCACGGCGCCGGGCGGAAGATGTCACGGACCAAGGCGAAGAAGTTGTTCAACGCCAAGGATCTCGCCGACCAGACGGCCGGGGTCGAGTGCCGGAAGGACGCCGGGGTGGTGGATGAGATCCCCGGTGCCTACAAGGACGTGGAGAAGGTCATCGCCAGTCAGACGGACCTCGTCGAGGTCGTGGCGAAGCTGAAGCAGGTCGTTTGCGTGAAGGGTTGACCACGCTGCGCGATGGCGCACCGGTGGCCGCGAGGTCGTCGGTGCGCCTTTTTGCGTCAACGGGGTTGCTCCATCCGCAACAAGATGTTTATCCCTGTGGCACAAGGGAACCCAGCCTTCGTCTAACTCCCCCAGACCAAAGGAGGCTGCGATGTCCACCGGCGCCATCATCGGCATCGTCGTCGTGCTGGTCGTACTGGCTGTGATCGCAGTCCTGTTGAACAAGTACCTCCAACGGAAGCGGCTGCAGGACAAGTTCGGCCCCGAGTACGACCGCGCGGTGCAGGGCAGCGAGAACCGCACGGCCGCGGAACGGGAACTGGTCGAGCGCCAGAAGAAGCACGCGGAACTCGAACTCCGCGAGCTGAGCCCGCAGTCGCGGGAGAGCTACGGCCGCCACTGGTCGCGCATCCAGGAGCAGTTCGTGGACGCCCCCGCGGGCGCCGTCGCCGAGGCCGATGTCCTCGTCACCGATCTGATGTCCGAACGCGGCTACCCCACCGGAAGCTACGAGAAGCAGGCGGAGCTCCTCTCCGTCGAGCACTCGCGCACGCTGGAGCACTACCGCTCCGCGCACGAGATCTCGCAGCGCGACCAGTCCGGCGACGCGACGACCGAAGACCTCCGCAACGCGATGGTCCACTACCGCACCTTGTTCCAGGACTTGCTCGGCAGCACTGACGACCGGGCCCACGACGACCGGGCCCACAAGGCCTGACGAGAAGGAGCGAAGCCATGACCGAGCGCCAGGACCTGCGGCCCCTCAGCACGGAAGACCTGCTGCCCGAGCACGACCGCGACCGCACGACCCACGCCGACGACCAGTACCGCGCCGACGGCTACCAGGACTCGGCCGTGGACCGCACGGACGACACCACGGGCACGACGGACCAGTACGACGACGGGTTCCGCGAGTCCGCCACCGGCCGCGTCGACGAGACCGACGCCGACCGCCAGGTGGTCTCCGACGAGTACGACGACACCG
>DATMCA010000934.1:0-3223 GCA_035559015.1 Umezawaea sp.
GGCGACGACCATCATCCGGTTCTCCTTCGGTGGTGTGCCTGGACTCGATCGACGGTCCCACCGAACCACCGGCCCCCCGCGACGGCACTGCGGTTTCCCGTCGCCGTGGTGCGCGTTCGCCTACGGGGGACCGAAGCGGGCTCGTAGGATCGCCGCGTGACCACCGACGTGTCGACCACCGCCAGTGTCAGCGCCGACTACCGGCACTACGACAAGGAGGTCGTGGCGCTCCCGGCGTCCGACGTGGAACTCCCCGCGGGCAGGCTGAAGTGGTACGAGGTCCGCGAGGCCACGGCCGTGGTCGACGACCGGGTGCGCGCCGAGGGCCACGCCTTCCTGCTGGCCGAGGTCGCCGCGGGGAGCCTGGACGTGGCCCGCGACCTCGGGTTCGTCATCCACCACCTGTGCGGGGAGTCGTTCTACTTCCTCATCGTGTGCACCTGGCGCAACAACAACGAGATGTGGGAGACCGTCTACGCCAAGGACGGCCACGACGCGCCGCTGGTGCGGGTCGAGGTCGACGGGCACCGGCCGGTCGTCTGCGTGTGGGAGATGGGCGCGGTGCTGCACGAGCAGCGGGCGTGGATCCGCTTCCTCCGGTCCGAGCGGGACGGGGCCGCCGTGGCCGCCTACCTCGCCGACCGGTTCACCGGCACGGTCTGAGGCCTACAGCCCGGCCCACTCCTTCGAGCGGGCCAGCAGGGTCCGGTGGACCAGTGCGACCGACGGGTTGGCCAGGCCGCCGGCCCTGGTCGCCAGGTACAGCGTGTTCAACGGGCGCACAGCGGGCTGGTGGAGGAGTTCGACCGAGCCCGCGGCGAGCGCCGGGTCGGCCAGGTAGCGGGGCAGGGCGGTGATGCCCGCGCCCGCGACGACGGCCGCGAGCACGGCTCGCAGGTCCGGCACGGTGACGGCGACGTGGTTGGGTGGGCGGCGGCCGAACTCGCCGCGCCAGTAGCGGCGGATGATCGGCAGCTCCTCGGCGTAGGCGACGAGCGGCAGGTGCGCCAGCGCTTTGACGGGGTCGTCGGCGAGCCTGGCCCGGTCCACGGTGCGGGCCAGCGCGGGTGGCGCGACCAGCACGAACTCCTCGTCCACGAACGGGGTCGCGACCAGCGTGCGGTCGGTGGGCCGGACGGCCGAGACGACCAGGTCGAGCCGGGCGTTCGCCAGCGCCGCCAGCAGGTCCTCGGCCAACCCGAGCGTGACCCGCAGCCGCAGACCTCGGGTCGTGAGCGGGACGAGGGCGGGCAGCACCCGTGCCGCCACCAGCTCGGACGGCCCGGCCAGGTGCACCGCGCCCGCGTACGCCCCACGGTCGTCGGTGTCGCTCAGCGCGGACCGCAACTGGTCGACGTGCGGGCCGGTCCGGCGGGCCAGTTCGTCGGCCCGCGCGGTCGGCGTGACGCCCCGGCTGGACCGGACGAACAGGGGTTCACCCAGTTCGCGTTCGAGTCGGGCGAGCTGGCCGCTGACCGCGGGCTGGGTCAGGCCGCGGCGGGCGGCGGCCGAGGTGAGCGAGCCGCCGCGGTAGATCTCCAGGAACGTCGCCAGCAGGTCGAGGTCGGTCACCGACGGCTCCCAGCCATAAGAAATCTGATGATCCACGAAACGGTACCGGACTACTGGTGATGGCAGGGTGGTTGACGTCAGCAGACCCGATCGAACCGAGTGAAGAGGAAGACCTGATGAAGAAGGCAGTGATGGTCGTGTCCGGCGCCGACGCGCTGGTGCTGGCGGACGGCACGAGCCACCCGACCGGGTACTGGGCGGAGGAGGTCGTCGAGTCGCTGCGGGTGCTGCGGGAAGCGGGCGTCGAGGTGTCCATCGCCACGCCCGGCGGCGTCCGGCCGACCGTCGACGAGACCAGCCTCAAGGGCAACGACTTCGGCGCGGCCGTGGACGCCATCGCCGACGAGCTGGCCTCACCGCTGGTGCTGGCCGACGTCGACGCGGCGGACTTCGACGCGGTCTACCTGCCCGGTGGCCACGGCCCGATGGCCGACCTGGCCGTCGACCCGGACCTCGGCAGGCTCCTCGTCGAGTTCGAGGCGACCGGCAAGGTCGTCGCCGCCCTGTGCCACGGTCCGGCGGGCCTGCTCAGCGCCGTGCGCGAGGACGGCACGTTCGCGTTCGCGGGCCGCGAGCTGACCGTGTTCACCGACGAGGAGGAGCGCCAGGGCGGCCTGGACGTGCCGTACCTCGTCGAGACGCGGCTGCGCGACCTCGGCGCGCGCGTGTCGGCGGGCCCGGCGTGGACCAGCAAGGTCGTCGTGGACGGGAACCTGGTCACCGGCCAGAACCCGCAGTCCAGCGTGGACACCGCGAAGCGGGTGGCGGGCCTGCTGGCCTAGGAGCGCGGAGGCGCCGCTGGAGGGCCGAACCCTCAGCGGCTCCCGCTCGGGCGGCGACCGGCCCGACCTGGCCGCCGGACCACACCGATCCGCCGCTGCGCGTGGCCGTCGAGCCGGGCACATCCCCGACGGCGGCCACCCGGTACGTCTAGAGGTCGATCTCGGGGTGTCGCTGCGCCAGCGTGGCGGCGAGGTCGGCGAGCTTCACGTTCAGGCTCTGCGACGTCGGCCGCAGCACGTCGAACGCCTCGTCCGCGGTGATCCCGCGCCGGTGCATGAGGATGCCCTTCGCCTGACCGATCACGTCCCGCGTGTCGATCGCCTTGCGGAGGTGGGCGGTGGTCAGGTCGGCGGACGTGCGGGCCCGCGTGGCGGCCAGCGCCAGGGAGGCGTGGGTCGCCAGCAGGAGCGCGGCGGAGCGGTCCTCGGGCCGGAAGCCGTGGGTCCCCCTGGAGTACAGGTTCAGCGCGCCGGTGAGCTGCGGCGGGTGGGCATCGGGCAGCAGGGCCGTGGACAGCAGCGACCCCATGCCGCGCCGGGCCGCGGCGGGGCCGAACACGGGCCAGTTGGCGTCGTTGGCGAGGTCGTCGCTGTAGGCGAGCGCGGGACCGGGCATCCGGGCGGCGTCCACGCACGGCCCCTCCCCCGTCGCGTACTGCACCTGGTCGAGGTCGTAGCCGATCGAGTCGGTCTCGTTCGGCGTGTGGAACGACCCGTCGGGGTCGCGCATCGTCACGCTCGCCACGTCGACCGCGGGGATGGCCTTGGTGCACGCCACCAGGATCCGGTCGAGCACGTCGGTGATCGTCTCGGCGTCCAGCAGCGACCGGGTCAGGACCGCGAACTGCTCCACCAGCGGGCTGCCGGGC
>DATMCA010000935.1:0-2560 GCA_035559015.1 Umezawaea sp.
TGGCGGGCGGCCGGGCCGCCGCCGGTGAGCAGGGCGGTCTGCTTGGTCACCTGCGCGCACCGAAGCGACGCTCGCGGCTGCGGGTGCGGGAACCGCGGCGGCTGCCCCGCGGCCTCGACCGAGCGGAGATCACCGCGCTGCTGGGCAGCTTGCGCACCGATCGGGACCGGGCGACCGCGGGGTTGATGCTGTTCTCCGGGCTGCGCTCGGCCGAGGTGCTCGGTCTGCGGGTGCGTGATGTCGACATCGCCCGCGGCTGGGTTCGGGTCATCGGCAAGGGCGATAAGGAGCGTCGGGTCCCGCTGGACCCGGACGTGGCCGGGCTGATCCAGACGTATTTGTTCGCCGAGCGGCCGGAGAGCGACAGCGACACGTTGTTCCTGGTCGCGAAGGGACCGAATCGGGGTCAGCCCCTGACCCCGGCCGGGCTGCGCACGGTCTTCCGCTATCACCGGGCCACGGCCGGGGTGCCCGCCGGGCATCCGCACGCGCTGCGGCACTCGTTCGGCACCGCGCTGGCCGAGGCGGGCGTGGATCTGGCGGTGCTGCAGGCGCTGATGGGCCACGACCACGTCGACTCGGCCGCCGCATACATCCATCTCTCCCCGGCGCACGTGCGCGCCGCCTACGATGCCGCCCGCGACCGCCAGCGCGCCCAGTAGCGCGCCTGCGCGGACTCTGCCACGCGGGCGCGAGCTGCTAGACGGCTACCGGGCCGCGCTTACCGCGAGGGGCGCGGGTAACCGCTCGTTCCTCGGCGCCGCCCGCGTGTTCCTGGCCCGCTGGCCGGACCCGCAGCGGTGGGCGGAGCAGCCGCTGCGGGTCAGGCTGTCGGCCGGCCCGTCCACCCGGCCGTTGCTGAACTACCTGATGCTGGCCGGGTATCTGCGGCCCGGCTATGACTATCTGCTCGAACGCAAGCTGCCCGCGCTGCTGCGCGAAGCGCGGGTCAGCCCGCTGGCCGCGGATCTGGCCCGGTTCCTGTCCGCGGCCACCGAGCTGGGCTACACACCCAAGGTCGCGGCCGGGTTGGCCAGCCAGGTCGCGGTGCGGATGCTGATCCAAATCGGCCGCCCGCTAGACGAGATCGGTGACCCCGACGCCGACGAGTTCGAGGCGGCGATCACCGAACGCGAACAAGTGCACGATCACCGGTTCAAGCACTACCGCACCGCGCTGCGGGCCACCCGCGCCGTGCTCTACCACCTGGACGGCCACCTCACCCCCACGGCGAAGAACACCGCGCATCTGCGCTGGCCCTGGCGGCGTCACTTCGACGGTGTCCCGGCCGAGCTGGCCGATTCGCTGGTCGCCTACCTGGAATGCGCCTCAGGCACCCGCACGCGTTCGACCGTGCTCGGTATCGCTGCCAGGCTCGGGCACTTCGCCCGGTTCCTCGCTCACCACGACCCGGCACTGACCTCGCCGGCCGCCCTGGATCGGCAACGCCACATCGAGCCATACCTGGCCGCGGTGGCCGCCGCCCGCAACCCGCGGACCGAGACACCGCTGTCGCCCTCCGAACGGCGCTCCCGGGTCCTCACCGTCGGCAGGTTGATCGACGACATCAACGAGTGGGGCTGGGCTCAGGCGCCCGGCCGCAAGCTCGTCTTCGCGCGAGATGTCCCCCGACTGCCCCGCGCGCTGCCGCGCTACCTGCCCCCGGACGCCGACCGACGGCTCACCGCGGCGCTGCACGCCGCACCGAATCGGCTGCGCGCCGACGCGTTGCTGCTGCTGCGCGCCACCGGGATGCGCATCGGTGAGCTCCTGGACCTCGAACTGGACTGCGTGCACGAGGTTGCCGGCGCGGGAACCTGGCTGAAGGTCCCCTTGGGCAAGCTGGACACCGAGCGGATGGTGCCGATCGACGACGAGACCCTCGACATCGTCGACCGGATCGTCGCGCACCGCTCGCCCGGGCGGCCGCTGCTACACCCCCGCACCGGCAAGCTGGTCGAGTTCCTGCTCACCCACCAAGGACGCCGGATCTCCGCCGACACGCTGCGCGGCGAGCTGACCCGGGCGGCCACCGAGGCGGGCCTGAAATCGGCGACCCCGCACCAACTCAGGCACACCTACGCCACCGCCCTGATCAACTCAGGGGTGTCGCTGCAGGCGCTGATGGCCATGCTCGGCCACGTCTCGGCCGAGATGAGCCTGCGCTACGGGCGGCTGTTCGACCAGACCGTCCGCGCCGACTACGAACGCGCGCTCACCCTGGCCAAATCCCAGCTCGGGCCCGTCCTGCCGCAACGCGCCCAGCTGCCCATCACCGACATAAGCGGCGGCAGCAGCGATTGGCGAGACACCCCAACGATCAAATCCCGGTTGGCCGGCGGGTACTGCCTGCGCACCCCGGCGCAAGGAAGCTGCGCTTACGCCAACATCTGCGAGCACTGCCCGAACTTCCGCACCGAATCGACCTTCCTACCCATCCTCGCCACCCAACGAGCCGACGCGGCCACCCTCGCCGCGGACGCCGACGCCCGCGGCTGGGGCGAGGAAGCAGCCCGCCACCGCGACCTCGTCAAACGGCTCGACCTGCTCATGAACCGGG
>DATMCA010000936.1:0-12408 GCA_035559015.1 Umezawaea sp.
GAGTGGTGCCAGGGCGGCGCGGAGCAGGTCGGGCAGTGAGCCGGACAGCACCACGAAGCCGGGGATGGTGGAGGTCGGGGTCACCCAGCGTTCGAGGGCGATGCGCACCGCGGCGGCGACGCTCGCGGCGAGCACGTGAGCGGCCCGGGGGTCGGTGTCGCCGAGGCGGTGGGCGATCGCGTCGGCCAGCGGGTGTTCGATCGCGGTGGGGCTGGTGACGAAGGCGTCGCGGAGCGCCGGGCTGGTGGTGATCAGGAGCAGCGCGTCGCGGCCGCTGTCGCTCTGCTTCGTGTACTGGTCGACGACCGCTTCGACCACGGCGTCGGCGAGTCCGACGGTTGGGGGGTGGGCGGCCACCGCGTCGGCGATCCGGGTTTCCCGTTCGGTGGTGATGGCGGCGACGATGGCCTGTTCACGGCTGGAGAAGTAGTTGTTGTAGGTCCTCGGCGAGACTCCGGCGGCGTCGGCGATATCGTCCACGCGGACGTTGTCGGGGCCCACCTCCATGGCCAGGCGGAGTGCCGCCGTGCGCAGCGCTTCGCGGGTCGCTTGCTTCTTCTGCTCGCGCAGTCCTGGGCGGTCCGTGTTCACGGGATCAGCATCCCAGATTGAGTGCGTACACGCAAGATTGCGTGCACGCACTTTTTGGTTCTAGTCTGGTGGCCCACCTCGGAGCGGAAGGACACGTCCCCATGCGGGCCAAGGGCATCACGTACAGCACGGGTTTTGTCGTCGACGGGAACAACTCGCGTCCGGAGTTCGGGCTCGACCGGGTGCGGCGGGAGTTGGAGATCATCCGCGACGACCTGCACTGCAACGCCGTGCGGGTGATCGGCGGGGACCCGGAGCGGCTGGAGTTCGCGGCCTCGTGCGCGGCCGATCTTGGGTTGGAGGTGTGGTTCTCGCCGTACCCGCTGGAGCTGGCCGCCGACGAGATGCTGGCGCTGTTCGCCGACTGCGCGGAGAGGGCCGAGCGGATCCGGGTGCGGGGCGGTGAGGTCGTGTTCGTGACCGGGGCCGAGTTGTCCTTGATGGGCAAGGGTTTCCTGCCGGGGGAGAACCAGGCGGAACGGCTCGGCCTGCTGCTGGACCAGCGGGAGCGGTTGGCCGGTCTGGTCGAAGGGCTCAGCGCCGGGGTGAACGAGTTCCTTGGCAAGGCGGTGGCGGCGGTGCGGGAGCGGTTCGGGGGCCGGGTCACCTACGCCGCGATCCCGTTGGAGCGGGTGGACTGGGAGCCCTTCGACGTCATGGGCCTGGACATGTACCGGTCGGCGGAGATCGCCGACCGGTACACCGAGGGGATCCGGACCCTCGCGTCGCAGGGGAAGCCGTTCGCGGTCACGGAGTTCGGCACGGCCGCGTACGCGGGTGCGGGTGACCTCGGCGGGCGGATGGGGGAGGTGGTGGAGTTCGACAAGGCCACGGGGGCGGCGGTCCGGCTCCGTGGCGACCTCGTTCGGGACGAGGCCGGCCAGGCGGCCTACCTGGTGGAGTTGTTGGAGATCTTCGAGGCCGGGGGTGTGGACAGCGCGTTCGTGTTCATGTTCGCGCTGGAGGACTTCACCCACCGGCCCGACGGCGCGCCACAGGACGACATCGACATGGCCAGTCCTGGCATCGTCAAGCCGTACGAGGACCGGCTCGGGGAGACGTACCCGGACATGCCCTGGGAGCCGAAGGCCGCTTTTGCCGCTGTGGCGGAGTTCTACGGTCGATGAGGCGTCACCTTCGTGCGAGGGTGAGGTTCCTGCTGGCTGCGGTGTTGGACGTGTTCACCTGCGCCGAACGGTGGATGGTTGACGGCGGTGAGGATCCGTAATGTGATTGGACGTCTGAAAACGCTTTCCTACAGGGGGTGAATCGCGTGCGCCGAGTGCTGCCCGCTGTCCTGCCGACGTTCGTGACCACGACGATCGTCAGCTTGGTGCTCGCCGTGTCGGCAGCCCTGCCCGTGGTCCTCCCGGCCGCGTCCGCGGCGGTGCCGGTCAATCCGACCGAGCGGTCGAGCCTGTTGGCGGTACCGCAGGGTTGTGGCCAGTTCCTCGCCATCAAGTCGGTGGCTGCCAACAGGTACGTCTCGGTGGAACTCGACTACGCGGGTGGTGGTTGGGCGATGCTGCGTGCTCGCGCCACGGGGATCGGTCCCTGGGAGGAGTTCTCCATCTGTGGCCTGCCGGGCAACCTGGCCGCCCTCTGGTCTGTGGCGGCCGGAAGGTATGTTTCGATGGAGTACGACTACGGCGGCACCGGCTGGGCCATGCTCCGGGCCCGCTCCACGACACATGACGCGTGGGAACACTTCTCGCTGGAACCCATCGGGAACTGCGGCGAGTTGTGCACGTCGATCCGCTCGGCCTTCACCGACCGACTGGTGTCGGCCGAACTCGACTACGACGGCGGCGACTACGGGATGCTGCGTGCTCGCACCACGGGCTTACCGGGCGCCTGGGAGCGGTTCGTCATCGAGTACCTCCCAGTTTCCCGGGGTTCCCGGTAGTCACCGAGGCCGCGGTGACCACCGCTCAGGGCGTGCCACCAGCGCTGCGCCGCCGAGCGGGTCGCCCCGACGACGGGCAGCGGACCGTGACCATCCGGTCGAACCGCCAGACCTCGGCGACCGCCCAGCCGGTGATCTACCGCGTCCCGGGCGCTGGTCTCGCTCCAGCCACGCCGCCGCCGGCACGCCACGATCGACAACCTGGATGATCATCCTGTTCAACGTCGATGGTGTGGGGGGTTGTTAGGCTCGGGCGATGGCGGACGAGCGGTTGCGCGCCGAGTTGACCTCGATCGGATCGGCGTCGGCCGAGGTCGCGCTGTCCGACGCGCCTGTGGGGGAGCGGCTCGAGGCTGCTCTGCTGGCTCTGGCCGAACACCGGGCTCCGGGCACCACGTGCCCGTCCGACGCGGCCCGCGCGGTCGGTGGTGCGGATTGGAGGGACCTGATGGACCGAACCCGTGAGATCGCCAGGGACCTCGCGCGCCGGGGTGTCGTCGAGGTGACCCGGCGCGGTGAGGTGCTCGCCGTGGACGAGTCGTGGCGTGGTCCGATCCGAGTCCGTCTCGCACCACCGACCCGGTAGGCCTGGCGGTAGGCGAAAGAACCACGGTGGGGGTCAGCCGTTGCGCACCAGCCTCCACCGGTTGTCCGCGGAGCCGTTGTCGGAGTCCTGGACCGCCTGCGCGCCCTGGGCGGTCGAGCCGCCCTGGATGCCGAGCAGCTTGCCGCTGTTGACGTTGCGGATCTTGTGGGTGCCGTCGCCGTTGTCGACCAGTGTCCACCTGTGATCCGCGGTACCGGTGTCGGACCACTGGAGGACGCGGGCGTTGTCGGCGGTGGACATGTTCTCGACGCCGAGGACCTTGCCGCTGTTGACGTTGCGGATGCGCACGTCGCCGCCGTCGGTGAGCAGTTCCCAGTTGTGGTCGGCGGTGCCGGTGTCGGCCCACTGGAGGGCCAGGCCGCCGTCGGCGGTCGACATGTCCCGGATGCCCAGCACGAGTCCGCTGGCCGCGTTGACCAGGCGGTGGCTGCTGCCTCCGCCGCTGCCGGTGCTCCAGTAGACGGTGTAGTTGTACCCGTGGGCGTCGTGGAACGGGCCGAGGTTCACCGCCGCGCCGTTGGCCCGTGCTGTGAACGCGAGCGAGGTGGTGCTGGTGCGGGTGATCGAGGTGGGGTCGAGCGACGGCAGCGCGGACAGCGCGGTGTTGCCGTAGTTGCCCGCCAGGACGGCGGGCCCGTAGGTGATGGCGACGACGTTCGAATTGTCGTTGGCGGGCACCGTGATCACCCGCATGGGCAGCCGGAGGGTGACGGTGTCGCCGGACGACCAGGAGCGGGTGAGCGAGGCGTACGTGCCGGGGGTGGTGGTGACGTTCTGGGTGCTGCCGTTCACGGCGATGGTGGCGCCGGTGGTCCAGGCGGGGATGCGGAAGCGCATCGTCCACGAGCCGCTCGCGCTTCCCGTCACGGTCAGCGTGGTGGTGTCGCTCGCGGGGTAGGAGGTGGTCTGGGAGACCGTGATGCCCCGCTCCGACCAGTTCAGCACCGACGGCGTGTAGAGGTTGACGGTCAGCGTGGTGCCGTCGCGGAAGTAGATCGAGTCGGCGAGCTTGGTGTTGGTCTCGATACCGGTGCCCTGGCAGCACCAGAACGTGCCGTAGTCGGTGCTCCAGTTGCCACCGCCCCACGCCGGACCGGTGTTGCCGCGTCGGTGGCCCGGGTTGAGGCCGGTGAAGTAGCAGATGTGGCCGTGCGCGTCGGCGGGGTTCTGCTGGCCGATGAGGTGGTTGAGCAGGGCGCGCTCGTAGAAGTCGAAGTAGGCGGCCCGGTTCGGGTCGAGCAGCCACAGCTCACGGGTCAGCTTGAGCATGTTGTAGGTGTTGCACGCCTCGGCCGTGTCGGTGTTGAGGTAGGCCGCGATGGCGTTGGGCGCGCGGAAGTGCTCGGCCTGGCTGTTGCCGCCGATCACGTAGGTGTGCGCGGATACGGTGGTGTTCCAGGCGTTGGTGGCGATGTCGCGGTAGCGGGTGGTCCCGGTCGCCTTGTACTCGCGCGCCGCCCCGATCCACTTGGGCACCTGGGTGTTGGCGTGCAACCCGTTGAGCTGGTCCCGGTTGGCCGCCAAGGGGTCGAACACGGCCGCGTGGTCGAACCGCTGCGCGGTGGTCAGCCACCGGCCGTCCCCGGTCTGCTGGTACAGGTCGGCCAGCACGGCGTTCATGCCGCCGAACTCGGTGCCCAGCACGCGTTGCATCTGGCTCTGGGACAGGCGGCCGGTGCGCCAGTCGACCCAGCCCGCGAACCGCAGCAGCACGTCCCGCGCCTGCGTGTTGCCGGTGTACCGCCACACGTCCAGCAGGCCGGCCAGGGTCTTGTGCAGCGAGTAGTACGACACGGACTTCGGACTGCCCGCCTCCAGCGCGTCGAAGTCCGACTCCGGGAACCCGGACAGGTAGCCCGTGGTGAACCCGGCGGCCGCGTTGTTGGCCTGGCACTTGGCCAACTCCGCGACGACGTACGCGGCCCGGTCGCGGCACGTCGTGTCGCCCAGCACCGCCCAGGCCTGCGACCAGGCGGTGAGGAAGTGCCCCTGGCTGTGGGTGCGGAAGGGGAAGTCCGGCGCCTCCCAACCGCCGAGCGCCGCCGCGCCGTTGGTCGACAGGCGGTGGTTGGCGCGGAAGTTGTAGAGCAGCCGGTCGACGTCGACGAACCTCAGGTAGGACAGCGCGCGGTTCTGGTTGTCCAGCCACCGGCCCGCGCTCAGGCGGACCTGGCCGAGGTCGAACGGTTGGGCCAGCGCGCCGATGTCCGTGCGCGCCGGGGGCACCGCCGAAGCCTCTGCGGTGCCGTGGAACACGGCGGGGGCGACGGCCGCGACTCCGGCGGCCTGCAACAGCCTGCGACGACTCAACGACCAGGGCATGAGGCTCCTCAATGAGCTGTTATCGCTAACATCGAGAGTGCGTTGCTCGGCGATGTGGAATAGGTTGGGGCGCTTGGCAACGGTTTTAGCTCGCTTTAGCACTCAAGGGCTGCGGCGGGTTCCGGTTACCAGCGCGTTACATCGCATGTTAGCGATAACACAATGGGTGTCAACCTGCTCCGGGTGCGCGAACGGAGGATTTTCCAATGCGGCCAGTGCGAACCGGGGCGTCGTCGAGCAGGTCGGGAGGCTGGGCCTGCTGCACGTCGCCAACGAGTGGTTCTTCGCGGGCCGGAGGAGAACGCCAGGGGTGGCCGGATCTTCGGGCCGATCGTGGCCCGGCCCGTCGGGTGTCGGCCGTGATGGGCCCACCCCCGACGGGATCGGATCAGAGGTCAGGTGTTGAACTGCCTCATCTGCTCGTCGTCGGCCTCTGCCTTCAGCCAGTCGAAGGCAGACCGGCGCAACACGGTGATCAACGTCTTCTGCCAGTCGAGCACGTCGGCCGGTGTCGCGTTCCTGGTGCAGATCGTGATCGGGAGGCTCTCACCCCTGTTGAGCGCCTTGGTCCCGGTGAGGTGCTGCGGTTCCTTGTCCTCGGCGGTGCGCTTCTCGTGCGTGCCGTCGGGGTTGATGCTGAGCGCCCTGGGGTGCTTGGTGCTGATGTCGACGTCAGAGGTGTTGTCGATGAGGTGCAGGTGCTCCTTGTCCAGGAAGTGCTGCGCGTTCTTGCCCGCGGTCACGTCGGACTCCAACCACAGGTAGAGGTGACGGCCCTCCCTCTTGAAGGCCCACCCCTCGCCCTCGGCCTCCCTGCCGATCATCTTCAGGAACCACTCCCCGAACGGCAGCATCTGCACCTCTTCGCTGTCGTCCTGGAACCGGATCAGACCGTTCACCTTGCCCATGCGTCTCCTTCGTAGTCGGCACTGCCTGGATCGCTCCTCGACCAAGAGCGTTACGACGGTCAATCCGCGAGTCTGACTTGGTTTTTCAAAGTCAGGTAGCCTGGCACGGGCGGTCGACGTCGGACCGCGTCACCGAGTTCAAGGAGAGCGCCATGTCCCTCGACTACACCGTGCACATCGCCGAGCCGATCCCGTTGCACACCACCGCCCTGGTGCCCAACGGGGACCGGCGGATGTTCTCGCCGCTGTCGACCACCCTGATCCACGGTGACGGCGACGCCGTCCTGGTCGACCCGCCGATGACCGTCGAGCAGACGGCGGCGGTGGGGGACTGGGTCGCGGCGAGCGGGAAGAACCTGACGCACGTCGTGGCCACCCACGGGCACGGCGACCACTGGTTCGGCGCCGCTCTGCTGGCCGCGCGGTTCGACGCCACCGTCGTCGCCACCGCCGGGACCATCGGCCAGATGCACCGCAACGTCGCCATCCGCGCCACCTTCTGGGACGCCCTGCTGCCCGGCCAGATCCCGGACGCCCCGGTGACCGCGGTCGTCCCTGACGGCAACCGGATCCAGTTGGAGGGGCATGAGTTGGTGCTCGTGGAAGTCGGCCACTCCGACACCGACGACACCAGCGTGCTGCACGTGCCGGCCCTCGACCTCGTCGTGGCGGGTGACGTGGTCTACAACGGCGTCCACCAGTACCTGGCCGAGGCGCACGGCGACGGCCGTGACGCCTGGCGCCGAGCGATCGACGTCGTCGAGGCCTTGCGTCCGCGTTGGGTCGTCACCGGCCACAAGAACCAGGACCTGGACGACGACGCCACCCGCGCCATCGCCGAGACCCGCGCCTACCTCGACGCCGTCGACGAACTCCTCGCACAGCACGACAACGCCCTCGACTTCTTCCGCGCCATGGTCAAGCGCTTCCCCGACCGCCTGAATGCCGGCGCGCTGTGGGGCGGCGCGACCGCCCTCTACGCCTGACCGCGGGTAGACGGGTGTCGATCAGCGTTGATCAGGCTGGCGTCGGCCATCACGCTCGCCAGTCCGACGGCCGAGATCCCCTCGTCGCGCCCCGGCCACGGCTTGGCTAGTGATGTCGAGCGCCGGGACTCGGTCAGCCGGAGCGCGGGGTGAAGCGGGTTTCCACCATGGGCAGCAGGGCCCAGACGGCCTTGCCCGAGCCTTCCTCGCGGACGCCCCACGAGATGGCCAGTTCGACGACGGCCTGAACGCCGCGGCCGCCCCAGGCGCGGTCGGAGGCCGCCATCTCGGCCGGGTGGTCCTTGTCGCCGTCGGCGACCTCGACCAGGACGCCGAGGGCGGTGCAGGCGATGCGCAGTTCGATCGGGCTGGTGGTGTGGCGGTAGGCGTTGTCGATCAGCTCGGTGGTGACCAGCAGCACGTCCACGAGCGTGTGGACGTCGAGGCGGGAGGAGTGGGTGCTGCGGATCCAGCGGCGGACGTCCCTGCGGTCGGGCTTGGTGGTCAGGGGGAAGACGCTGGTCTGAGCGGTGACCTTGACGTCACGGGCAACGCTGGTCACGTCACTCCCTTGTTAGGCGCGCCGTTCGGTGAACGACGTCATCCCGAGTACACCTCAGGTTCATCTCGGGTTCAACTTCAGGTCGAGTGCAGGATCGCGCCCGGCAGTGAGATCACCCGTTCGCAGGCGGGCGATGCCATCGCAGGAGGAAAGTGGAAGAAGTTTTCAACTTGGAAGACTTCTTCCACTTGGCTATGCTCCGGCACGTGACCGACCCCGCTCCTCCGCTGCGTCGCGACGCCGAGCGCAACCGCCGGTTGGTGTTGCGCACGGCGTACGAGCTCATGGCGGTGGAGGGGCTGGACGTCTCGTACGAGGACATCGCGCGAGCCGCCGGCACCGGGATGGGCACGGTGTACCGCCGCTTCCCGCAGCGGCAGGACCTGCTCGACGCCCTGTTCGGCGAGCACGTCGACACGGTGATCGACCTCGCCGAGCAGGCCTGGCGGCACGAGGACGCCTGGGCCGGCCTCACCTGGTTCCTCGAACGACAGCTTGAGGTCGAGGCGGGGAGCCGGGGGCTGGGGGAGCTGCTCCGGAGCCGCGACCAGGCCACCGCGCTGGTGCGGCGGGCGCACGAGCGGATGACCCCGCTGGTGGCCGACCTGATCGACCGGGCCGTCCATGCGGGCCAGCTGCCCGCTGGGGCGACCCCCGCCGACTTCGCCGCGGTGCACGTGATGGTGGGCAGCGTCATGGACGCCTCGCGCGCCAGCGGTCCGCTGCTGTGGCGGCGCGCTCTCCGGATCGCCCTGGCGGGCATGCGCCACGCCGAACTGTCCGGCGACCCGCCGGACGACGCGGTCATCGACCACCTCTACACCGACCGGACGAAATGAGGGCCCAGCCCATGACCGCACTGCCCGACGACCTGATCGCGGTTCTCCACGCCAAGGCGATCTGCTTCGTGACCACGCTCATGCCCGACGGATCGCCGCAGATCTCCCAGACCTGGGTGGGCACGGACGGCGAACACGTGTTCATCAACACGGTGGACACCCACCAGAAGACGCGCAACCTCCGACGCGACCCGCGCATCGCCATCGGCATCGCCGACCCCGACTCGCCGTCGCGGTACTGGGCACTGCGGGGCAGCGTCGTGGACGTCACCACCGACGGCGCCCGTGCGCACATCGACGAGCTGTCGCAGAAGTACCTGGGTCGGCCCTACCCCGATTTCGGTGGTGGTCAGCAGCAGCGCGTCCTCCTCACCGTCAAGGTCGACCGGGTGCACACGCCCTGAGTCGGTGAGGTCACCGACTCAGAACCGCGGCGACCGCTTCTCCCTGAACGCCGTGATGCCCTCGGCGTACTCCGTGCTGTGCACGGCCTCGTCGTAGAGGGCCAGCAGGGAGTCGTCCTCCTGGTTGTCGCCGTCGGTGACCCGAGTGATGATCGTCTTGGCCGCGCGCACGCTCACCTGCGCTCGTGACGCGATCGTCTCGGCCAGGTCCTTCACCCTCACCTGCAACGCCTCGGGTTCGTGGACCTCGTTCACCAGTCCGATCCGCAGCGCGGTGGACGCGTCGACGATCTCGGCGCCGAACAGGATCTGCTTGGCCCACGCCGGTCCCACCGCGTCGGTCAGCCGCTTGCTGGAGGTGAGGGTGTAGACGATGCCGAGCTTGGCGGGCGTGATGCCGAACCGCGCGCCCGACTCGGCGATCCTGATGTCGCACGCCAGCGCGATCTGGCAGCCGCCGCCGATGCAGAACCCGGAGATCGCCGCGATCGTCGGTTTGCCCAGTCCGGCCAGCGCCAGCTCGCCCCTGTGCACCGCCTCGTTGTACCTGGCCGCGCCGGCGCCGTCGTTGCGCAGCGTCGGGAACTCGCTGATGTCGGCGCCCGCCGAGAAGTGCTTGCCCCCTTGCAGGACGAGCACTCTGATCTCGTCGTCGTTCCGCACGGCGTCCAGCACGCCGGGCAGCGATGACCACATGTCGTAGCTGATCGCGTTGTGCTTCGCGGGCCGGTCGAGGGTCAGGGTGGCGACCTGACCGGCCGTGTCGAGGACCAGGTGCTCGCTCACCCGACGAGTCCGCATCCGCTGGTCGTGCGTGTCGGCAGCATGGACGTTTCCCATTCTTCGAAGGGTTTCGGGAAGGTGGCGGGCGAATCCCAGCTCAGACGGAGGAGGTGACTTCGCTCGACAGGGCGGCGGGCAGGTTCTTGCGCTGCCTCACGTTCAACTTGCGGTACGCCTTCGTCAGGTGCTGCTCGACCGTGCTGGTCGTGACGTAGAGCTTGTTCGCGATCTCCCGGTTGGTGTACCCCAGGACGGCCAGGCCCGCCACGCGCCGCTCGGCGACGGACAGCGCGGACACACCCGTCTCGACCCTGACCTCCTCCTGCGCACCGCTCTGATCCGGGATCAGCTGCGAGCACAGGGGTTCCGCCTGGCAGTCCCTGGCGATCCGCCAGGCACGCCGGACCGTCACGCGTGCCCGGTCGCGTTCGCCCAACTCGTGGTACGTGCGGCTCAGGTCCGCCAGCACGCGGGCGACCTCGAGCTGCCCGCCCGCGGCCTGGACCTCCTCCAAGGCCTGGTGCAGCAAGGGGGCGCGCTGCCGGAGCCTCACCGTGGCGGCCTTGATCCGCAGGGCCGTCCCGCGGGACAACGACGGTCCGATCACCGGCAGCGCCAACTGCTGGTCGATCAACTTCCGAGCCATGGCCGCGTTGCCCAGCAGCAGGTACACCTCGGCGGCGCCGGTGCGCCACGGCAGGATCCCCGGCGCGTCGAGCTTCCACTCGACCATCAGCTCACCGCAGGAGAGGAAGTCGTTGAGAGCGGCGGGAAGTTGTTGCGTGGCCAGGCGGTAGCGGCCCTTGGCGAACAGGTGGTGCAGCCCGTAGCGAACGTGGTCCAGGTGCTGGGGAACACCCCGCGCCATCGTCTCGGCGGCCTCGTCGAACTTCCCCATCGCCGTGGTGGCCTGCAAGAGCGTGCCCAGCACCATGCCGATGTCGGCGCCTTCCCGACGCGGGTCGGCCGTGTCCAGGGCGAACCGCGCGTACTCGCGGGCGGACGCCAGGTCGCCCGTCCGCAGCGCGACCTCGGCGCGGATCATCGCCAGTTCCCGCCGGGTTCCGGCGAGGTCGGCCGCCTTGTGCCGACCTGTCATCAGGGTGTCGCACCAGGACTTCACCCGGTCGAGCTTCTCCAGGTACAGCAACGTGTGCAGCGCTTCGCGAACCGCCTCGCTCAGCTCCGTGGTGAGGTCGGCGTCGCGCAGGACCTGCTCCGCCGCCGTCACGGCGTCGTCGAGCCTGCCGCCCTTCGGGTCCGTCAGCGCGGCGGCGGCCCGGACGTGCACGTCCAAGTCGACGAGTTGCGGGTTGGCGCCGACGGGCGTCGGGGGCAACCCGCTGACGAGTTCCGGGTGCGAGTAGGCGGCCCACATCCGGGTCTTCACGACCTCGGACCTGCTGTGCTCGTCCAACTCGTCCATCCGCTCGACCAGTCGCGCCAAGCCCTCGGCGACGTCGTCGACGCGGTCGTGCACGATGAGGAAGCGCACGAACCAGAGCAGTCCGCGGCCGAGCAGCTTGCCCTCGCGCATCGCCCCGCCCAGCATGGGCACGTGCTGGAGGGCCGACTCGGGCCTGAGCCGGAGTATGAGGCGCACCAGCATCATCGCCAGTTCGACGGGTGCCTCGCCGGGGTGGTCGCGGATGGCGAGTTCCAGGTATTCGAAGGCCTCGTCGAGGTGTTCGTCGAGCAGGGTCGGGTCCGCCGTCTCGCCGTCCCCGCCCCTGCTCCGGTGCGCGACGTGCTGCCACGGTGTCGAATCGTGGTCCGCGCCCGCCACCGAGAACAGCTCGTCGTCGGATTCGCGCCGGGGGATGGGCAGGTCGGCCGCGTCGATCTCCAGCCGCCCGACCCCGTGCGCGAGGCGCTGGATCACGGCGTGGTCGCCGTGCCGCGCCTGGAGTTGCACCAGGCATCGTCGGAGCACCCCGAGGGTGTGGTGCAGTGCTGTGTTGTTCGCCGTGTACATGGGACAACTCCTCAGCGTGGTGGTCCCGGCACCCACTCGCCGCGCGGCGGGTCAGAAACCGAGGCCGCTGTCCGCCAGCAGGCCGGGGTGGCGTTTGCGGGCGCGGGCTATGTAGCGGATGTTCCAGGCCAGCACACCGGTGCACACCACGACCATCATGAGCGTGGACAGCCCGACGGCCACGTCGACCGGGAACAGGTAGATCACCGGGATCCTCAGCACGGCCTCGGCGATCAGGGCCACGCCCCACACCAGGCCGCTGACCCGGAACACCCGACGGGTCCTGGGATCGTCGCGGTACCTCGCGGCCAGGTCCGCCGCCCGCTCCGGTTTCCAGGTCTGGACGGCCGACAGCGTCAGCGGACGGGACGTCATGAGGCTGACGAGGTGGACCAGTCCGGCGCCTGCCGTGCTGAAGGAATCCTTGAGCAGCAGGAACCGGGGATCGCCGCTGAGCAGCCCGAGGAGCAGGCCGAAGCCGAACACGGCGAACATGATCGCGGCGAACCAGGTGACCTCCCTGGT
>DATMCA010000937.1:0-3217 GCA_035559015.1 Umezawaea sp.
CTACGGCGACCGGTTCCGTCCGCCGGGGTCGTTCCTGGCGGTGGGTGACCCTGTACTAGGGCCTGGGGATGTGGAGCCGGGGCTGGAGCAGGAGTTGCTGGCCGCTTGGTGGCGCGCGGCCGCCGAGGTGGACGATCGGGTAGCCGGACCGGATGCGGACACGCTGATGTCGGTGCCGGGCTGGGCGCAGCGGGCGCTAACGCAGTTGTCGAACAGCCGGTTCTTCGCCGGGTTGGCGTTGCGGGCGATGGTGTTCGACTTGAAGCAGGTGGCGCGATATCTGATCGATCCGGTCCTGCGGGCGGCGGTGCGGGAGCGGGTGACCCGGCTGATCGACGCGGACACGCGGGTGGTGGTGGCGCATTCGCTGGGGTCGGTGGTGGCCTATGAGGCGTTGTGTTCGCTGCCGGGGCATGGGGTGCGGGCGTTGGTGACGTTGGGGTCGCCGTTGGGGATCGCGAACCTGGTGTTCGACCGGCTGCAACCCCAGCCGGTGGGAGGGCAGGGTGTCTGGCCCGGCGGTGAGGGGTTGGTGTGGACCAACATCGCCGACGCCGGTGACGTGGTGGCGCTGGTGAAAGATCTGCGGCCGCGGTTCGGCGAGCGCGTGCGCAACGCGGTGGTGCACAACGGCGCGAAAGCCCACGCCGTGGTGCCCTACCTCACCGACCAGCTGACCGGGGCGGCGATCGCCGCGGGGCTGGCGTGACCGCAGCCAGGCCAGTATCGGGTGAGGGCAGGCGGTTGCTGATCGCCACCGCGGTGACCCGGCACGCCCATCACCCGCCCTGGGATCGGCCCGCGCTGGCGAAGGCGCGGCAGGACATCGTGGAGTTGTTCACCGGCCGGTTCGGCTACCGGCATCTGACGGACCTCGGCCTGGATCCAACCCGGCATCAGCTGACCGAGGGGCTGCGCGCGGTGTGCTCGCCGATCGCCGCGAATCCGATCGGCGAGCAGGACATGCTCGCGGTCTACATCACCTGCCACGGGCACGTGCTGGACGACACCGGTGAGCACGTGCTGATCACCTCCGAGACCCACCCCGAGGACCTCGGCGACGCACTGTCCACCGTGGATTTGACGGCGAGGATACTACGCGGCACCAAGGTGCGGCGGCTGCTGCTGATGCTGGACACCTGCCAGTCCGGCCGGGGCGGCAACGAGATCGCCGCCGCGGCGCTGGCCCGGATGACCGACACGTGGGGACGGGAACCGGGCGCGGGCATGGTGGTGATCGCCTCGGCCCAGCCGAGTGAGGAGGCCGCGACTGGGGTGTTCCCGCGGCTGCTGCGTGATGCGGTGGACGCGATTCCGACCGCCGGGCACGGCCCCGAGACGCTCGATGTGCAGGTGTTGGTCGGCGAGATGAACAAGCACCTGGAACGGCCCGGACATCAACGGGTGGGCATCGCGCAGATCGGCATGACCGGACAGGCACCGCGGTTTCTGCCCAACCCACGGCACGATCCGGCGCTCAACGGGGTGGACTTGGCCATCCAGCAGGCCGCGCAATGGCGAGCCGCCGCCGACGAACAGGAAGTCGCCTTCCGCGAGACAGTGGTGCGTCGGGCGATGGGCAGCCACGACGCCCCCGGCGGGGGCTGGTGGTTCACCGGCAGGCACGCAGCGCTACTGGACTTGACCGCCTGGCTGACCCATCCCAACCCGGCGCGGCCCTTGCAGGTGGTCACCGGCAATCCCGGATCAGGCAAGTCGGCCGTGCTGGGGTTGCTGGCCAGCCTCGCGGACCCGGACCTGCGCCGCACCGTCCCGATCCACAGCCTGGGACTGCCCGAGACCGCTGTGCCGGCGCCCGGCGTGATCACCGTGCGACTGACCGCGCAACAGGCGACCACCGAGCAGATCCTGTACGCACTGGCAACCAGCATCCGAAGTGGCGCCGAGACGCTCGGTGCCCTGCTCGAGCGCCTGGAGACCTGGGGACGCGACACGGGCGCGCCGTTCACCGTCCTGCTAGACGGCTTGGACGAGGCCGCCGCACCGCACGACCTGGCAGGCGGGCTGCTCGCACCGCTAGTTAAGCACGCCGCAGGGCGGATACGGCTGCTGGTCGGCACGCGCCCGCACCTGCTGCCAGCGCTTGCTCCCGAGCTGCATCGCGACGATCAGGATACCGTGGTGGACCTGGACTCCGAGCGGTACGCCGACCGCAACGCGATCACCACCTACACCCTGCGCAACCTGCTCAGCGCCACCGCCAACAGCCCCTACCAACGCCTACCCCGCCATCACCTGCTCCCGGTTGCCCAGGCCGTCGCCGAGGCGGCGCAACGATCGTTCCTGGTCGCCCGGATCACAGCCACCACCCTGGCCTCCCAGCCCGTCATCACCGACCCCCGCGACCGGGAATGGCGGAAGTCCCTGCCCCGGCTGCCCGGCGAGGCGATGCGACGCGACCTCAACAGCCGCCTGGGCGGCGACACCCAACGGGCGCAGGACCTGCTGCTGCCGCTGGCCTTCGCCCAAGGGCAGGGGCTGCCCTGGGAGGACATCTGGGCTCCGCTGGCCTCCCGCATCTCCAGGCGCCACTACACCGACGAGGACCTGCTGTGGCTGCGCGACAAAGCCGGCTCGTACATCGTGGAGAACACCGACCACGGACGCTCCGCCTACCGGCTCTACCACCAAGCCCTCGCCGAACACCTGCGCGCTTACACCAATGCCAGCGACGTACACGACGCATTCGTCACCGTCCTGCTCGACCGCGTCCCTTTAGCATCGGATGCTCGAACCGACTGGGCCCGCGCGCACTCCTACGCCCGCGCGTACCTGGCTACCCACGCCGTCGGCGCCGGACGGGTCGACGAGATCATCACTGATCCCGAATATCTCGTGCACGCTGAACCCGACACCCTCCTGCCCGCGCTGCACCACACCACCAGCGACACCGCCCTGCGCACCCGAGCCATCTACCGCAACACCCCGCACCGCACCCTTACCCCACGGCAACGTCGCCACACCCTGGCCATCGACGCCGCACGCTTCGGCGAAAACCATCTGTCCAGTGAGCTCGCCCGAAGCCTCACCTGGCGCCCTCAATGGGCCACCGGCAACCACACCAGCATCGTTCACCGTGCGACCTTCAGCGGTCACATAGCCCCGGTGGAGAGGGTGGCGTTTGCTGAAATGGACGGTCGGCCCGTCGCTGTCACTGCCGCCGCCGGGACGGTGCGAGTGTGGGATTTGATGGACG
>DATMCA010000938.1:0-2870 GCA_035559015.1 Umezawaea sp.
GGATCGAAGCCGAGGACCTCCTTGACGGCCTTGACCTCGTCGCCGCCGAGCGCGGAGCCGTGTGCCTTTCCGGTGTTCATCGCCTTTGGCGCCGGGAAGGCGATCACGGTGCGCAGCAGGATGAACGACGGCCGCTCGGTCACGGCTCTGGCGTTCTCCAGCGCCTCGAGGATGCCGGTGACGTTCTCGCCGCCCTCGACGACCTGCACGTGCCAGCCGTACGCCTCGTACCGCTTCGCCGTGTCCTCGCCGAGCGCGATCGTGGTGTCGTCCTCGATCGAGATCTTGTTGTCGTCGTAGACGACCGTCAGGTTGCCCAGCTGCTGCGTGCCCGCGAGCGAGGACGCCTCGGACGTCACGCCCTCCTCGATGTCGCCGTCGGAGGCGATGACGAAGATGTCGTGGTCGAACGGGCTCTCACCGGGCGCGGCGTCCGGGTCGAAGAGGCCGCGCTCGCGGCGGGCGGCCATCGCCATGCCCACGGCGGACGCGAGGCCCTGGCCCAGCGGGCCGGTGGTGATCTCGACGCCGTTGGTGTGGCGGTACTCGGGGTGGCCGGGGGTCTTGGAACCCCACGTGCGCAACGCCTTGAGGTCTTCGACCTCCAGGCCGTACCCGGCGAGGAACAGCTGGATGTACAGCGTCAGGCTGGAGTGGCCCGCGGACAGCACGAAGCGGTCGCGGCCGATCCAGTCGGCGTCGGCGGGGTCGTGCCGCATGACGCGCTGGAACAAGGTGTACGCGAGGGGGGCAAGGCTCATGGCCGTGCCGGGGTGGCCGTTGCCGACCTTCTGCACGGCGTCGGCCGCGAGGACGCGCACCGTGTCCACCGCTCGCTTGTCCAGCTCGGTCCAGTCATCGGGCAGATGGGCCTCGGTCAACCGGGTGATGTCGTCGCTCACGGACACGGACACAGCTCCACTCTCACGTTGGCGGAAACGGCCTTCTCCATCGATACAGTCGGCTCATCCCCGCGGGTTCCCTCGTCCTCCTCTCAGCCTAGTCCCGAGGGTCCGCATGTGTGATCTGAGCGCGAAACGACACGACTGTGTGTGTCGGCACAAGGGCATACGGAATTACGAGGTGTTCTGTTCAGGACCAAGGTCCCGGTGGCCCGGACACCCGGCCGGGTGGCGCCGGGGCCTCGCGGTTACGATTCCGGCATCCCCGACCTGGTAGAGGAGTGCGTCGCGATGAGTGCCGTCACCGAGGCCCCGGCGCGGTCGCCCCGACAGGTCGTGGGCGCCTACGTGGCGCTGACGAAGCCCCGCGTCATCGAGTTGCTGCTGATCACGACCATCCCGGCGATGCTGCTCGCCGCGCGCGGCGTCCCGCCGCTGTGGCTGATCGCGTGCACGCTGACCGGTGGCACCCTCGCGGCGGGCAGCGCGAACGCGCTCAACTGCTACGTCGACGCGGACATCGACTCGGTGATGAAGCGCACCACGTCCCGCCCGCTCGCCCAGCAGACCATTCCACCCCGCAACGCCCTGATCTTCGGCGTGGTGCTGGGCGTGCTGTCGTTCGCGTTCCTCTGGATCACGACGAACCTGATGTCGGCCGTGTTCGCCGTCGCGACGATCCTGTTCTACATCTTCGTCTACACGCTGGTGCTCAAGCGGCGCACGTCGCAGAACATCATCTGGGGCGGCATGGCAGGCTGCATGCCGGTGATCATCGGCTGGTCCGCCGTCACCGGCACCGTCGGCTGGCCCGCGATCGTCATGTTCGGCGTGATCTTCTTCTGGACGCCCCCGCACACCTGGGCGCTCGCGATGAAGTTCAAGGAGGACTACGCGCGAGCGGGCGTCCCCATGCTCCCCGTGGTCGCCACGGCCCAGCAGGTGACCAGGCAGATCGTCATCTACTCCTGGATCACCGTCGTCTGCACCCTCCTGCTGGCCCCCGTCACGAGCTGGATCTACGTCGCGGTCGCCGCCGTGTCCGGCATCTGGTTCGCCGTCTTCGCCCACAAGCTGCACAACGTGGTCCGCAAGGGCGGCTCCACCAACACGATGAAGTTCTTCCACATGTCGAACCTGTACCTGATGCTGGTCTTCTGCGGCCTGGCCGTCGACGCCGTAGTCGGCCTGCCGGTCCTCGGCTGGCCGTTCTAGAGCACGCTGGGACCGGCGACCACGCTGGGACCTGAGGCGCGGCCACAGCACGCTGGAAGCCGCAGCCGCCGCGAGAACCATGCCGGAAGCCGCAGCCGAGCGAACGCCCCCTAACCACCGCCGCGAGAACCCGATTCAGGGCACCTGCGCCAGCAGCGCCCTCGTGGCGTCCCACAGTTCACCTTGGACGCTCGCGCTCCGGCCCGGTTCGGGGCACGCGAGCGGGCGGGCGTCCCGCACCGAGAAGTAGCCGCCGTTGGTCAGGTCCGGGTCGGTCGCCAGGCGGGTGATGATTCCGGCTCCACGGTGGGGATCGCCGATCCGGAGTCCGTTGAGGACGTTCTCCAGGACGCCGGCGAACGGTAGTTCGCGGCCGAGTCCGCTGGTGTTGAAGCCGGGGTCGCAGCAGACCGCCGTGACGTCCGTGCCCGCGAGCCGCCGGGCCAGTTCCTGGCTGAACATGATGTCCATCAGCTTCGTGCGGCCGTAGAGCGCGGAGGACTCGCGCCGAGTGAACGGGTCGGTGCGCGTGAGGTCGGTCGCGGGGGAGAGGCCGCCGGAGCGGCGGGCCGCCTCGGACGCGACGGTCACCACGCGGGCCGGGCCCGAGGCGACCAGCTTGTCGCGCAGCACGGACGTGAGCAGCCAGGGCGCGAGGTAGTTCACGGCGGTCATCTCGGCGAATCCGTCGGCGGTCACCCGCTGGGAGAACGCGTGCAGTCCGGCGTTGTTGACCAGCACGTCGATCCGGTC
>DATMCA010000939.1:0-2970 GCA_035559015.1 Umezawaea sp.
ACCCGGCAGATCGACCCGCTCGGCCTGCAGGGCTGCGACGTCAGCGGGGACGAAGCCAAGCAGCAGGCACTCGCCGACGCCGGTGTCCCGCCTGGTTCCGAGCCCTTGGACAGCCGGATGGTGCCGTCCACGACGCCGAGCGGCAGGCAGATCCTGGACGAGAACTACCAGCCGGTCTACTTCCCCGAGGAGATCTACCTCAACAACCGGGACGAGCTGATCGCGTTCCAGGACCATTACACCGGCCACCAGTTCGGTGAGGGTGGAGTGGGCGACCAGCCCCCGCACGTTCATGTGCGACCCTACGAGAACACCCGCAACGGCCAAGTCCCCGGAGCGCAGGAGCACTACTATTACAACCCCAGCCTGGGCAGACCGACTCCTGCCCAATGACGCCAAGCTACTGGCTCGGTTCTACCCGCAGGGACCGGACTTCACCGGCTCGGTGCTGCGGTCGATCCGGTTCGACCGCCGCGGCCCCGGCTGCACGCTGCGCGTCGACCTGCCGGTCGCCTCGGACGTGCCCGGTTACAGCCGCGTGCAGGCACACCTGGGATTCCTGGCGGTCGACGACGTCCGACTGTCCGGCGCCGTGCTACCCGCCACCGTCTCGATCGAGCTGGCGGAACGCCCGAGGGCGAGGCTGGCCGTGTCGGTGACCGGCGAATCGCTGCGCCTGACGCTGACGTGCGCCGAGCAGTTCCGCTTCGGCAGGATCAGCGTCCACAACTCGCCCCCGGACGCCGTGGACGACGGGCCGCACGAGTTCACGAGCAGGCTGGACCAGCGGCTGTACACGGCGGTCCCCGGACCGGAGATCGACACCTATCATGAGCACATCTGACCTGTCGGCGTTCGAGCTCTACGCACTGCAGTGGGACGAACGCGACCAAGCGATCACCGCGTCCTTCGAAGGACCGCTGGACGACGCCGCCCGTCGGACGTGGGAGGCGCCGCCCGAGCACGACTGGATCCGGTTCCACCTCAGGTTCGCCGCGGTCGACGACGTGGAGGTGCGCGGCTGGAGCCACCAGTTGCCCATCGGGGTGGAGCAGGTACCGGTGGGGGACCGGGTCACGGTCACGGTGACGGGGGAGGGCACCGACGTCCGTTTCACCTCCGCCCCCGCCGCCCAGGTGGGCAGCCGAACGTCCAAAGCTGGGGCGCTCTGACCAGCACGAGCAACGGCACCAAGAACCGACGTGCCACCTCCTGAAGACCCACGACCGCCGGTCCGTCCGAGGCCGACTTGGGCGCGTCGGCGGCGGATCGCGTGGGCGAGTCAGGCACCGGCCGGTTCAGTGATGTCGGAGTGTTCGTCCGTCGCTTCACAACCGTGAGCTCGGCGAGTAACCAAACCGGTCATTGCCCTGGAAGATGTCGGTCTGCTGCCAGTCGACGCATGTGGGGCGCTTACCGGTCCGCATGAGTTCGTGCAGGAGTTCGCGGAGCAGGTTCAGCGGCAGAGTGGCTTCCTTGGGAAACGCGGTGCGAGTCTCCCTATCGATGTAGAGCGTGTGCCGCTCGGAAAGTCGTCGCTGCTGGTCCAGTGGCATGTCTGTACTCGTTGATGGGTCTGCCGGGGATGCGGGTGCGGAGCACTCTGCTGGTATCGGGGTCGTGTGCTGCGGCGGGGTGTTGCTGAACGCGCAACGCGGCGTCGTAGCTGAGGATGGCGTCCGGCGACCAGCCGGACGACCGGCTGCTGGCGGAGTTGATCGGCGACCTGAGCATCAGGAGCGCGGACTTCGCGCGGATCTGGGCGACGCACCCGGTGGCGGAGTGCCTGCACTCGGTGCGGGAGTACGACCACCCGCTCGTGGGGCGGATGACGGTGAACGAGGAGAGCTTGCGGCTGCCTGATGATCCTGGGCAGCGGATCATCTTCAGCGGGGCTGTGCCGGGGACCGCGTCGGCGGAACGGTTGCGGCTGCTGGATTCGCTGGTGTCCTGAGGGGGTCGGCGGGGCTGCGAGTTGGCGGGGCCGCGAGTTGGCGGGGTGGCCGGGACGCAGGTCGTGGGGGCGGCGGGGTGCGGATCCGCGGGGTGGCCTGGTGAGGGCGTGCGGGTGTGAGGCCGGGGAGGTGGTGGGCCTCCCCGGCGGTCGGGTCAGGCGTTGGGGTTGAACGGGATGCTGGCGGGCTTGGCCTTGGAGAGTTCGCTGGGGAACCAGCTGTCGCGGAGGCCGAATTGGGCGGAGCCGAAGTCGGCGGACGTCAATCGGTCCCGTAGTCCGGCGGGGTAGTTGTCCCAGCCGATGAGCGGTGGGTACTGCCAGGTGCCCTTGTGGTTCTCCGGCTGTTCGGTGAAGCTCGCGAGCCGGAAGCAGTGGGTGGAGGCGCCGTCCTTGTGGTAGATCACCTTCGGGTGGTTGCCGGTTTCGTCCCAGGCGACCTGGTTGCGGGAGTAGGTGTTGTACTTCCCGTGCGCGGAGGTGGAGACGAACTGCGGGGTGCCGTTCTGCACCCAGACGACGACGTGCTCCCAGTCGTGGCGGTGGCCGCCGAGGCCTGATCCCGCGACGGCCTGGTCCTTCTCGAAGTAGAGGCCGTAGATGTAGCCGCACCAGCCGTTGTTGCACTTCACGCGGGAGTAGGCGTTGGTGTTGTCGAGGTCCCAGGAGTCGTGGCAGCTGCCGTTGACGGCGCCCGTCGTCTTGAGGCCGGGGGCGATGGTGCCGTCGCGGCCGATGGCGGGGGTGGGGTAGCAGCCGTCGCCGTCGTAGTCGAAGGCGGGTTCGTAGGTGCGGTCCTCCCAGGGGGCGGACCAGTCCAGGGCCTGAGGGGGGTCCGCCAGGGCGACGCCCGCGCTCGCGAAGAGGAGGGCGGCGACGGTGCCCAGGACGAAGGACACCTTCCCGGCTCGGTGCTGTCCCGGTACCGCCCCTGAACTGACTGCTCGCATGGTGCTCCTCGTCGGTACTTCCGGCGGGCACCGTGGCGGCTCGGCGCGCGCTGCTGGTGTGAGGCC
>DATMCA010000940.1:0-8452 GCA_035559015.1 Umezawaea sp.
GTGCCGTCGGCGCTCGCGGAGAACGGCTTGCACCGGCTGTCCGTGGCGAGTCCGGCCTGCCTGCTGAACTCGACGAACGTGGTGGGCGTGGCCATGATCGTCGCGCCGCCGACCAGGGCGAGCGACGACTCGCCGTTCCGCAGGGAGCGGACGGCCATGTGCAGCGCGACCAGCGACGACGAGCACGCGGTGTCGACCGTGACGGCCGGTCCTTCGAGGCCCAGCACGTAGGAGATGCGGCCGGAGGCGACGCTGCCCGCGCTGCCGATGCCGAGGTAGCCCTCGTACTCCTCGGCGGGTTCGGACAGCCGGGAGCCGTACTCGTGGTGGCTGGAGCCGATGTAGACGCCGGTGTCGCTGCCGCGCAGGGAGGCCGGGTCGATGCCCGCGCGCTCCAGGGTCTCCCACGCGGTCTCCAGCAGCAGCCGCTGCTGGGGGTCGATGGTCAGCGCTTCACGCGGCGAGATGCCGAAGAACGCCGGGTCGAAGTCCGCTGCGTCGTGCAGGAACCCGCCCTGCCGCGCGGACGTCTGGCCCGCGCGGTCGCCGAACAGGCCGGTCAGGTCCCAGCCGCGGTTGGTCGGGAAGTCGGAGATGGCGTCGGTGCCGCTGTCGAGCAGGTCCCAGAATTGCTCCGGGGTGCTGACACCACCGGGGAAGCGGCAGCTCATGGCCACGATCGCGATCGGGTCGTCGGTCGCGGCCTCCCGCGCCACGGGCGCGGCGGCGGGCTCGTCGTCCCCGGCCAGCCCGGCGCGCAGGTGGGCGACGAGCGCTTCCACCGACGGGTGGTCGAACACCAGCGTCACCGACAGCGGCACGCCGGTGCGCTCGGCGAGCCGGTTGCGCAGTTCCACGGCCGTGACGGAGTCGAAGCCGAGGTCCTGGAAGGCGCGGTGCACGTCCACCGCGTTGGGGTCGGTGTGGCCGAGGACGTCGGCGACCGTGCCGCGGACCAGGTCCAGCAGCAGCCGGTCCCGTTCGGCGGCGGCCACGGCGGTCAGCGCGGGCTTCGGGGCGTCCGGCACGACCGCCTCGGGCAGGTCGGCGAACATCCGGGTCGGGCGGGCCGTGGTGTACACGTGGGCGTAGCGCTGCCAGTCGAAGTCGCCGATCACCACGCGGGTGTCGCCGAGGGTCAGGGAGCGCCGCAACGCGGCGAGCGCGCGTTCCGGGGGCATGGCGGGGAGGCCGTCGCGGGCGATCCGCTCGCCGACCGCGCCACCGGCCAGGCCGTCGGCGGCCCACAGTCCCCACCCGGCGGACGTGGCGGGCAGTCCCGCCGCGCGCCGCTGCTCGGCGAGGCCGTCGAGGTAGGCGTTGGCCGCCGCGTAGACGGCCTGGCCCGCGCCGCCCAGGGTGGCGGCGAGCGAGGAGAACAGCACGAACGCGGACAGGTCGTGGTCGAGGGTGAGCTCGTGCAGGTTCCGGGCGCCCGCCACCTTGGGCCGCAGCACACCGCGGGCCCGGTCGGGGGTGATGGCGCCGACGACCGAGTCGTCCAGGACGCCGGCCAGGTGGAACACGGCGGTCAGCGGGGCATCGGCCGGAACACCGGCGATGACCTCGGCCAGCCGGTCGCGGTCGGCGGCGTCGCAGGCCACGACCGTGACCCGCGCGCCGAGTCCCTCCAGGTCCCGCACCAGGTCCTCGGGGGCGTGGCCGGTCCGGCTCGCCAGCAGCAGGTGCCGGGCGCCGAGCCCGGCCAGCCAGCGGGCGACGTGGCCGCCGAGCGCTCCCGTGCCACCGGTGACGAGCACGGTGCCGTCGGTCCGCCACGGCGTGCCGCCCGACCCCGACGGCGCGCGGTGCAGTCGTCGGCCGAACGCGCCGGACGCGCGCACGGAGATCTGGTCCTCGCCACCCGCGTCCGCGAGCAGGGCCGCGACGCGGTCGGCCGTCCTGCCGTCCACCTCGGGCGGGAGGTCGATCAGCCCGGCCCAGCGGCTCGGGTTCTCCACGCCCGCCACGACGCCGAGACCCCAGAGCATCGCCTGCGCCGGATCGGTGGCCGCGCCCCGCGTGGCCCACCACAGCGGTGCGGCGACCCCCGCGTCGGCGACGGCCTGGATCACCGCGACGGCGCGCAGCAGGCCGGCTTCGGCCTCGGCGTGGTCGAGCGAGCACAACGAGAGCACGCCGGCGGGAGCGCGGTCGGCGGTGGCCAGGCGGACGCGGTCGGCCACGGCCGCCCGGTCGTCGACCACCTCCACGGTCACCACGGACGCGCCCCGGTCGCGCACGGCGTCGAGCAGCGCGGTCTGCGGGTCGCCCTCGGGGAGCAGCACGAGCCAGGTGCCCGACAGGCGCTGGGAGCCGACGGTCAGCGGCTGCCAGCCGGTGCGGTAGCGCCAGGCGTCCGCGGCGGTCTGCTCGCGGTTGCCGCGGTACCACTCGGACAGCGCGGGCAGGGCGGGGCGCAGCGAGTCGAGCCCGACCGGCAGGTCGTCACCGCTGGTCACGGCGTCCCAGAAGCGCCGCTCCACATCGGACTGACCAACGGCCGCGGACGCCACGGCGGGCGGCAGCCAGTACCGCTCGCGCTGGAACGCGTAGGTGGGCAGCGGCACCACCCGTCCGCTCGGCAGGGCGGACGGCCAGTCCACCGTGCCGCCGCGGACGTGCAGGGCGGCCAGGGACGTGAGCAGTCGGACCGCTCCCCCGTCGTCCCGGCGCAGGGAGCCGACGGCGGCCACCGACTCGCCCGCGTGTTCGGCGATCTCCTCGACGTTCGTCGTCAGCGCCGGGTGGGCGCTGCACTCGACGAACGTGCGGTGCCCGTCGGCGAGCAGCGACCGCGTCGCGGCCAGGAAGTCCACCGGGTGGCGCAGGTTGTCGTACCAGTACTCGGCGTTCAGGCCCCTGGTGTCGAGGAGGCCGCCGGACACCGTCGAGTAGAACGGCACCTCGGCCGTGCGGGGCCGGATCCCGGCCAGCACGGTCAGCAGCTCCTCGTGCAGGGACTCGACCTGCGGCGAGTGCGCGGCGAAGTCGACGCCGGGCACGATCCACCGCCACACGCCGTCCTTGGCGAGCGCCGCGCTGAACTCCTCCAGCGCCGCCACGTCGCCGGCGACGGTCACCGCGGCTTCGCCGTTCACCGCGGCCACCGACAGGCTCGGCCACGGCGCGAGCCGCTCCAGGACCTCGTCGCGCGGCCGGAGGACGAACATCATGCCGCCGGTGCCGATCGTCGCCCGCAGCGCTCGGCTGCGCAGCGCCACGACCGTGGCGGCGTCGGCCAGCGTCAACGCGCCCGCCACACAAGCGGCGGCGACCTCACCCTGCGAGTGCCCGACCACCGCGTCCGGCCGCACGCCCAGCGACCGCCACAGCGCGGCCAGCGAGACCATGATCGAGAACAGCGCCGGTTGCACGACGTCGACCCGGTCCAGGCCCGGCCCGTCGCCGCGCAGCACGTCCAGCACCGACCAGTCCACGTGGGCGCGGAACGCCTCGTCGCACTCGCGCAGCCGGTTCGCGAACACCGGGTAGCGCTCGGCCAACTCCAGGCCCATGCCCAGCCACTCGACGCCCTGGCCGGGGAACACGAACACGGTCCTGCCCCGCTTGCCCGCGGCACCGCGGACCACGCCGGTCGCGGACTCCTCCGCGACCAGTGCCCGCAGCCCGGCCGCGAGGCTCTCGGCGTCCTCGCCGATCACGGCGGCGCGGTGGTCGAACGCGGCCCGCGTGGTCGCCAACGACCGCGCCACGTCGGCCGGATCCGCGGCCACCTCCAGCAGCCGCGAAGCCTGGTCCCGCAGGGCTTCCGGGGTGCGCGCGGACAGCACCCACGCCACCGGACCCGGTTCCGCGGGCACGACGGCGGCTTCCGGAGCGGGCTGCTCCAGGATCACGTGCGCGTTGGTGCCGCTGAGCCCGAACGCCGACACCCCGGCCCGTCGGGGCCGCCCGTCGGTCTCCCACGGAAGGGTCTCGGTGGCCAGTTCGACCGGCGCGGACGCCCAGTCCACGAACGGTGACGGGGTGCCGACGTGCAGCGTGCGCGGCAGGACGCCGTGCTCGAAGGCCAGCACCATCTTGATCACCCCGGCCAGGCCGGACGCGGCCTGGGTGTGGCCGATGTTCGACTTCACCGACCCGAGCAGCAGCGGGCGGCCGGGCTCGCGGCCCTGGCCGTAGACGGCCTGCACCGCCTGCGCCTCGATCGGGTCACCGAGCCGGGTGCCGGTGCCGTGCGCCTCGACGACGTCCACGTCGGACGCGGCCAGCCCCGCCCCGGCCAGCGCCTGCCGGATGACGCGCTGCTGCGCGGTTCCGCTGGGCGCGGTGAGCCCGTTGCTGGCGCCGTCCTGGTTGACCGCGCTCGACCGCAGCATGGCGAGCACGCGACGATTGGCCGCACGGGCGGTCGAAAGGCGTTCCAGCAGCACGAAACCGGCGCCCTCACCGATGCCGAACCCGTCGGCGCCCTCGGCGAACGCCTTGGAGCGGCCGTCCACGGCCAGCGCGCGCTGCCTGCTGTAGGTGCCGAACGCCAGCGGCGCGCCCATCACCGTGACGCCACCGGCCAGGGCCAGCGTGCACTCGCCGCCGCGCAGCGACCGCGCGGCCAGGTGCAGGGCGACCAGCCCGGACGAGCAGGCGGTGTCCACGGTGATCGCCGGGCCTTCCAGCCCGAACGTGTAGGACACGCGGCCGGACAGGACGCTGGTGGAGATGCCCGCGACGATGTGGGTCTCGACGTTGGCGTCGGCCTTGGCCGGGTCGCCGCCGTAGCCCTGGTAGGCCGCGCCGACGAACACGCCGACCGGCGCGCCGCGCAGGCCGTCGGTCTGGACGCCCGCGCGTTCGAACGACTCCCAGGCCAGTTCCAGCGCCAGTCGCTGCTGCGGGTCCATGGCCAGGGCCTCGCGGGGCGAGATGCCGAAGAAGCCGGGGTCGAAGCGGTCGGCGTCGTGCAGGAAGTACCCGCCGCGCACGTAGCTGTGGCCGGGCCGGTCCGGGTCGGGGTCGTAGGTGCCGTCGACGTCCCAGCCCCGGTCGAGCGGCAGTTCCGTGTAGGCGTCGCGGCCGTCGGCGATGAGCCGCCAGAAGTCCTCGGGGCTCTGGACGTCACCGGGGAACCGGCAGGCCATGCCCACGATGACGATCGGGTCGTCGGCGCCGTCCGCCACGACCGCGGGCAGGACGGTGTCGTCCTTGCCGCCGAACAGCTTCTCGGCCAGGTGCTTGGCCAGCGCGTCGACGCTGGAGTGGTCGAACACGACGGTCACCGGCAGCGGCAGCCCGGTCACGGTGGCCAGGCGGTCGCGCATGGACACGGCGGTCAGCGAGTCGAAGCCCAGGTCGCGGAACGCGCGGCCGTCGGCGATCTCGTCCGGCGAGTCGTACCCGAGCACACCGGCGGTCTGCTCCCGGACGAGGTCCGCCAGCGCGCGCAGCCGGTCTACCGCGGTCAGGCCGCGCAACCGGTCCCGCAGCAGGGCCGCGACGTCGTTGCCGTCGTCGGGCTCCTCGTCCCGGCCGCCCAGGACGCGGCGCACCTCGGGCAGGTCGGAGATCAGCGGGCTGGGGCGCGCCGAGGTGAACACCGGCGCGAACCGGGTCCAGTCCACGGCGGCGCAGACGGTCAGGGCGTCGCCGCCCGCGAGGAGGCGACCGAGGCCGTCCAGGGCGGTGGCGGGGGCCATGAACGGGATGCCCTGGGCCAGCAGCCGGTCCTCGACGAGTTCGGCGGCCATGCCGCCGCCTTCGGCGGGATCCCAGATGCCCCAGGCGATCGAGGTCGCCGCCAGGCCACGGCCGCGCCGGTGCTCGGCGAGGCCGTCGAGGAAGGCGTTCGACGCGGCGTAGGCGCCGTGCACGGCACTGCCCCACACGCCGGAGATGGAGGAGAACAGCACGAAGTCGGTGACGTCGTCGCCGAACTCGGCGTCCAGGTTGACCGCGCCCGCCATCTTGGCCCGCGCGGTGGCGGCGAACTCGGCCACGTCGGTGTCCGCCAGCGCGACCAGCTCACCGGACGCGGCGGCGTGCAGCACCGTGCCGATGTGGTGGCCGTCGGCCCGCAGCCCCGCGACCGCGGCGCGCAGCGCGTCGGCGTCGGCCACGTCGCACGCGACGGCGGTGATCTCGGTGCCCAGCGCGGCAACGCGCTCGACGAGGTCCGCCGGTGCGACACCGCCCCGGCTCATCAGCACGACCCGTTCGGCACCTCGCCCGGCCAGCCACTCGGCGAGTTGGACGCCGATCCCGCCGGTGCCGCCGGTGATCAGCGTGGTGCCCGTGGGCCGCCACGCCGTGTCCACGGGCAGCGCCGTCCGCACCAGCCGTCGCACCGACAGGCCGTTGGCGCGGACGGCGATCTGGTCTTCCGAAGCCGAGCCGGCGAGGCTTCGGGCCAACAACGGTGCTGTCGATGAATCCAAGACCGGGGGCAGATCCACAATCCCACCCCACTGACCCGGGTGTTCCAGAGCGGCTACCCGACCAAGCCCCCACACGACCTGCTGAGCCGGGTTGACCACCGGGTCGTCGGAGCCGGTCGTCACCGCCCCTCGGGTAACGCACCAGAGCCGAGCGGTCCCGTCGAGCGCCTGCACCAACTCAAGGGTGCTCGCGACGCCGTTGGGCAGGAACGGGTGATCCGGGTGCGGTCGTTCGTCCAGCGCGAGCAGCGACACCACACCACTGGCGTCGACGAACACCTCGCGGTCGATCGCGGTGGTCGTCACCGCACCGGGTCCCATGGCTTCGAGCACGGCCGCGAGCACATCCGCGTCCAGGTCCGGCGGCGTGACGACGACCCACCGACCGTCGAGCGGCACGTCTTCCCGGATCACGAGCGGCGTCCAGGAGACGGAGTAGCCCCAGTCGTCGAGACCACTCGCCGGTTCGGCCACAGCGGCCTTCATCGGCAGCCAGTAGCGCTTGTGCCGGAACGGGTAGGTGGGCAGGTCCGGGGTCCGCACGGCCCCGGCGGGCAGCACGGCGGTCCAGTCGACGGCCACCCCGGCGGTCCACGCCTGACCGAGGGCGAGCGCCCAGGTGTCCGCCCCACCCTGGTCCCGGCGCAACGTCGGGACGACGGCGATGTCCGCACCGACCTGCTCGGCGGTGTCGTGCACGGCGAGGGTGAGCACGGGGTGGGCGCTGGGCTCGACGAACACGCCGAACCCGTCCTCCACCAGGGTCCGCACGACGTCGGCGAGCAGCACCCGTTGCCGCAGGTTGCGGTACCAGTAGTCGGCGTCCGCCACGGCTTCGCGCACCCAGTCACCGGTCACCGTGGAGCGCCACGGGATCTCGGGCACCAACGCGACGACGTCCCGCAGGACCTCGGCCAGTTCCTCGCGGACCTCCTCCACGACGACCGAGTGCGAGGCGTAGTCCACCGCGATCCGCCGCACGCTCGTCGTGCCGCACCGGGCGACGAACTCCTCCAGCGCGGCGGTGTCACCGGACACCACGACCGCGCCCGGCCCGTTGACCGCCGCGACGGACACCCCGTCACCCAGCAGCGCCTCGACCTCGGCGAGCGGAGCGGCCACCGACACCATCCCGCCGCGCCCCGCCAACCGCCCGATCGCCTTGCTGCGCAGGGCGACGACCCGAGCGCCGTCCTCAAGGGACAACGCCCCGGCCACCACAGCAGCCGCGATCTCGCCCTGCGAGTGACCCACCACAGCGGACGGCTCGACACCGGCCGAACGCCACAGGTGCGCCAACGACACCATCACGGCCCACAGCACCGGCTGAACGACATCCACCCGCAGCAACAGGGCTTCATCCGCCAACGCCTCACGCAACGACCAGTCCACGAACGGCGCCAACGCCCGCTCGCACTCGGCCATCCTCTCCGCGAACACCGGCGACGACTCCAGCAGTTCGACACCCATGCCGACCCACTGCGACCCCTGACCGGGGAACACGAACACCACCCGGCCGTCGGACGTCACCGGTCCGGTGCCGAGCACAGCGCCGTCGGCGGGCACACCGCCTTCGGCGAGGACGTCCAGTCGTGCGGCGAAATCCGCCACGTCACGCCCGGTCACTACGGCCCGGTGCTCCCACGCGGACTTGCCCACCGCCAGCGACGCGGCGACATCCGCGGGACGCGCGCCACCGTGCCCGCTCAGCCAGGACGACAGCCCGGCGGCCTGCGCGCGCAGCGCCGCACCCGAACGGGCGGACAGCACCCACGGCACCACACCGCCGACCTCGACGACGTCGACGGCCTCGACCGGGGGCGCTTCTTCGAGGATCACGTGCGCGTTGGTGCCGCTGATCCCGAACGCCGACACGCCCGCACGGCGGGGCCGGTCGGACGCGGGCCAGCCACGGGCCTCGGACAGCAGCCGGACCTCGCCCACGGACCAGTCCACGAACGGCGAGGGCACCTCGGCGTGCAGGGTGCGGGGCAGCAGCTCGTGCCGCAGCGCCTGCACCATCTTGATCACACCGCCGATGCCCGCCGCGGCGGACG
>DATMCA010000941.1:0-2391 GCA_035559015.1 Umezawaea sp.
GACCACGTCGAGCAACCGCGCTGGGCGGCCGGGGGTCAGGTCGGCGATGCCGGTGGCGAACAGCGTCGGGTGCGCGCCGGTGGCGCGCAGGAACGCGGTCTCGTCCACCCCGACCGCGCGCACCGGCGCCTGGATTGGGTCGCCGAGGGGTGGATCGAGCCGGGCCGGGTCCTCGATCAGGGGCGTGCCGCGGTCGATGACCTGGTCCATCACCGTCCACCAGGCCACCCCCAGCTGCGCAGCGATCCGGGAGACCGCTGCGTCGCGCTCGCCGACCTGCTCGAACGCTCCCCGAAGCGTTGGCACTGCCGGGCCCGCTCGGTCAGACGTGCCCGGGGCGCGATCGCCTCGTGCCGCTCGGTCCAGGTCTTGACCTCACACAGCGGGTGCGGGCAGCTCCACACCCGCTTCCACCAGCACAGCACGACCGGCCGCCCACAAAGCGGCAGGTCGGGCACCCACGTCGGGCGGCGGTCCTTCGCCCGGGCAACCGCCCCGCAGCCCGGGCAGCCGACCAGGTCCGCGGTGGTCTCCACCAACAACTCGAGCTCGCCGCGGACCTCCGCGGTCGCGACGACGACGAACCCGTCCAACCCGAGCAGCGCAGCATCCAGCCGCGCAGTAGCGTCTCCCATCGCCTGGGGTCCCTTCACAGTCGTGAGCACTTGGTTGTGATCACGGATCTGTGAGTGTCATTGCGGTGCTCCGGGCTGGAGGACCACCAGGCTTGGTGCCGGTGATTGCGACGTGACCCGCCACGGATCCGGCCGCTGCGGCGCGCCTTGTTCACGACTTGTCCGTCGCGGTCGCCGACACCGGCCTGGCCCACCCAGTTGGCCTGATCAGAAGCCTGTCCGCCCGTGGGCGTGACCCGTCACAGATATGCCGCTCGGTGACTCCTACCCAGGCCGGTGCCGACCCGACCCGTCCCTGCAGAGGAGCAGGCCGTGCCCATGTTGGCAGAACTCGTCGACGCCGTGGTCGGTGTCGACACCCACCGCGACACCCACGAAGTCGAGATCGCGCTTCCCACCGGAAGCCCGATCGCGTCCTGCACGATCAGCAACGATGCTGCTGGCTACGTCGAGCTGCTGGCCTGGGTCGGCGATCACGCGCCCGGGCCGCGCCTCGTCGTGGCGATTGAAGGAACCCGCAGCTACGGGGTTGGTCTGGCTCGGGCCGTCGCGGCCGTTGGACTGCCGGTGATCGAGTGCGAACGCCCCCACCGCACAGCGCGGCGCGGCAAAGGCAAGTCCGACCCGATCGATGCACACCTCGCGGTTCTGACCGCACTGCGTCTGGACGCCGACCGGCTACCGACACCCCGCGCCGACGGCGACCGGGAAGCCCTGCGCATCCTGCTCGGAGCCCGTCAGGACCTCACCACCACCGGCACGGCGCAGACCAACCGACTGCGCGCGCTGCTGCTGGCCGGCGAGGACACCGACCGCCGGCTGGCCCGCGGCGTGCTCACCGACGACGTCCTCACCGGACTGACCCGCCGCCGTCCACCCCGCGACGCCACCCGGGAGCAGGCCATCCGCCAGGGCGAGATTCGCCGGCTCGCCCTGGCCCTGCGCGAGAACGGCCGCGCCCTCAAGATCAACCGCAGCCAGCTGCAGGCCGTGGTGAACGACGTCGCGCCCGGGCTGACCGACCGCCGCGGCGTCGGCCCGGTCACCGCCGCGCAAACCATTGTCAGCTTCTCCCACCCCGGGCGCTGCCGCAGCGACGCCGCATTCGCCGCGCTCGCCGGCACCAGCCCGCTGGAGGCCAGCAGCGGGCGGACCGTGCGACATCGGCTCAACCGCGGCGGCGACCGCGCCCTGAACAACGCCGTCCACACCATCGCCATGACCCGGATGCGCAGCTGCCCGAGAACCCAGGCCTACATCGCCCGCCGCACCGCCGAAGGCAAAACCAGCCGCGAGATCCGCCGCTGCCTCAAGCGCTACATCACCCGCGAGCTCTACCGCGCGTTGACCGCCAGCATGCAGACCAAGCCGGCCCCGACCATGGCTTGACAAACATAGAAGCGTCGTGAAGGCCCCAGGCCCTTCACACGCTCAACATCAGCAGGCGTGTCGGCCCAACGCCATCAGCCCGCTCCCAGGTTCAGTGCGAAGAACCCGATAATCGGTGTGCTCGGGCGGCAGCACGGTGTCGTGAGGGGCCATTCCCGCGTCATCTCCTCGATGGGACGTGTGAGGCTGCGCACAGCCCAGCCCAACCTGCAGCGTCCCGAAGAAACCATCAACCCCGATGGGCGGGGTGAACTGGTTGTCACGCCCATGGCCGGCGGCCCGTTGAGAGCCCAATGGCCCTGCGTTAAGTGATCAACAGTGGGCTGTTGGGTTGGAGGCAGTGGATCTGTAGTCGTCGGTGCACGCG
>DATMCA010000942.1:0-2480 GCA_035559015.1 Umezawaea sp.
GGTCGCCGGGGTGTGCGAAGGCAGTCTGGTGCTCGGTGCGGCCGGGTTGCTCCGCGGGTACCGGGCCACCACCAACTTCCACTTCTACGATGAGTTGGATTGGTTCGGCGCGAAGACGGTCGAGACGCCCAACGTGGTGGAAGACCGGAATCGGATCACCGCGGGCCCGGCCACCGGGTGCATCGAGATCGCTTTGCGGCTGGTCCAGATCTTCTTCGGTGACGAAGTGGCTCGCCGGACCGAGTTGAACGCCGAGTACGCGCCGCAACCCCTGTTCGGCGTGGGTACACCCGCGTTGGCCGGGCCGGGACTCACCGGACGTGCGCTCGCCGAGTCGCACGAGTGGACGCAGGCGTTCACGGCGGGCGCGCGGCGGGCCGCCGACAGGCTGGAGGCTTCCGCCGCTGTGTGATCCATCCCCCTGCTGGGGAGCGAAGCGTCGGCCCCGCGCGTCGGCGCAGGAATCCGATCGGAGAACTGCGTACGTGCGCAGAACTCGAATGGCGGGATTCCGCCGAAGCCACGGGGATCATCTCGGCGGCGTCGAAGCCGTCCGTGCATTGCGGCGCCGCCGTTCTCCGAGCATTGCCCGCACCCTCATCTATCAGGAAGCCTGCAAGTCACACTTCAAGTGGCACTGCACCGCACGTGCGAGAATCGCCGGATGACCACCAGCGCCCCAGGGCCATCACCCGCCGGCGAGTCCGTCGGATTGCGGCTCGTCGGCATGGGCCGGATCTTGCAGCGTCACTACGAAGCCGAACTGTCCAAGATCGGAATTACTCTTCGTCACCTCGGGGCCCTGGGTCACCTCTCACGCCATCCCGACATGTCCTACAGCGATCTCGCTCGTCGCTCCCACATCACCAGCCAGAGCATGAACGCCACCGTTCGGGCACTCGAGGAACTCGGCGCGGTTCAACGGGTTCTCCCCGGCCAGGGCCACGCCGCACGCCTCCAGGTAACCGCAAGGGGCCGAGAGCTGCTGCAATCGGCGAGCGCGGCGGCCACCCGGCTGGACGACAGCCTTGCCAGGAATCTGCGGGCCACCGAATGGGACACGCTGAAGGAACTGCTGGAGAAGCTCGGCACCCTCGACTCGCCACCTGCCGCCGATGGCTAGTTCCCCCGTCACGCGGCCTCGAACGGGTAATCCGGGTGACGAGGGCGTGTCCGGTTCGGTCGCGTCGCCGCTCTAACCCTGGCCTCAGGTTGATCGGGGACGATGAGCCGCAAAAGAATCGACTGGAGGGCGGGCCGGCGTGCTGATCATGATCGCGGATGACGAGGCGGCCATCCGCGAGTCGCTGGAGCGGGTGCTCCAGGTCGAGGGCTACGACACCAGCACCGTCTCCAACGGTCTCGCCGTGCTCGACGGGGTCGGTGGCGACGCGCCGGACCTGCTGATCCTCGACGTGACGATGCCCCGCCTCGGCGGGTTGGAGACCTGCCGGCGGTTGCGGGCGGCGGGGCGGGATCTGCCGGTGCTGATGCTGACCGCCCGGGACCAGGTCTCCGACCGGGTCGCGGGGCTGGACGCGGGCGCCGACGACTACCTGCCCAAGCCGTTCGCCACCGAGGAGTTGCTGGCACGGGTCCGGGCCCTGCTGCGCCGCCGCGCGCCGGACGACGACGAGTCGCAGATCCTGACGTTCGCCGACGTCCGGGTCGATCCCGACAGGTTCGAGGCGTGGCGGGGCGGGCGGCCGCTCCGCCTGACCCGGACCGAGTTCTCCCTGCTGGAGGTCCTCGTGAGCAACGCGACCCGCGTGTTGACCCGAGGCGCGTTGTTCGAGGCGATCTGGGGCTTCGACATGAGCGTCACCTCCAACAACCTCCAGGTGTACGTGAGCTACTTGCGCCGCAAGATGGAGGCCGAGGGTGAGCCGCGATTGATCTACACGCTGCGCGGTTTGGGGTACACGTTGCGGGAGACTCCTCCGTGAGCAGGCCCGCGGGCCGGGGTTCGCGCCGGCTGACCCGATGGTGGCGCCGGCGGTCCCTGCGGACCAGGCTGACCGTGATCGCGGCGACGGCAATCGCGGTCAGCGTGTTCGTGTCCTTCCAGGTGGCCAGCGAGCTACTGGCCTGGGAGTTGCAGAACACCGCGGAGGATCAGCTGCGCGCCGACTCCCGCGTCCTGGCGACGAACGCGGAGCGCGCGGGTCTGGCGCAGGTCGAACTACCGCCGTATCCCGGATCCGGTCGGCTGGTGCGGGTCGTCCTGCCCGACGGCTCGATCCGGACGCCGGACGGCCAACCCGCGCTGCCCCCGGTGAGCGAGGACGCCGGGCGCGTGGCGCAGGGCGTGTCGGCCGACCTGATGGAGTCGGGCGACAGCGACGAGGACGGTCACCTCATCTACACGCTGCGGGTGGGCGACGGCGCGGTCCAGGTGGCCCGCGTCGCCGACGACAGCCCGATCAACCAGTTCGGGTTGGGCATGTTGCTGATCGGGCTGCTCTGCGTGGTCAGCGGCG
>DATMCA010000943.1:0-11789 GCA_035559015.1 Umezawaea sp.
CGTAGGCGCGCAGCAGGTCGTGCATGCCGTACCGGTCCGGCCCGTGGGCGTGCAGGAGGTGCGCCCGCGTCAGCTTTCCGATCAGGCCGTCGACCCGGTCGACCGGTAGGCCGGCCAGCGCGGCGGCCGCGTGGCGGTCGAGGTCGGCACCGGGGTGCAGCCCGGCCAGCCGGAACACGCGGGCGGCATCGGCGTCGAGGTCTCGCAACGACCAGGAGAACACGGCGCGCACGCTGGCCGCCGCGTCCCCGGTGTCCAGCGCGTCCAGGCGACCGGAACCACCGCGGAGCCGGGCGACGAGAGTGGCCAGGGGCAGGACGGGGCTCGCCAGCACCAGGGCCGCGGCGATGTTCAGCGCCAACGGCAACCGGGCGCACAGGTCGACCAGGTCGTCGACCGCCTCCGGTTCGGCGGCGGCGCGGTCGATCCCCACCCTGCGCGTCAGCAGTTCACGGGCTTCGGCGGTGCTGAGCAGGTCCAGGGACAGGGCGTGCGCGCCGTCGACGGCGATCAGCCCGGTCAGCGCGCTGCGGCTGGTGATCAGCACCAGGCAACCGGACGAGCCGGGCAGCAGCGGCCGTACCTGCTCGGCGTCGCGCGCGTTGTCCAGGACGATCAGCACCCGTCGCCCGGCGAGCAGGCTGCGGTACAGCGCGGCCCGCGCGTCCTGGGATGCCGGGATCCGCGCCGAAGGTACGCCGAGAGCCTCCAGGAACCCCAGGACCGCTGTTCCGGGGTCGACCGGGATCCCGACCGGGTCGAAGCCGCGCAGGTTCACGTACAACTGCCCGTCGGGGAACCAGTCGGCGTTGCCCTGGCTCCAGTGCAGGGCGAGTGCGGTCTTGCCGATCCCGGCCGCGCCGCCGATCGCCGAGATCACCACCGCGTTCCGGTCGCCGGTCGTGCGCGTGGCGAGGTCGGTCAAACCCCGCAGGGCGTCCGCGCGGCCGGTGAAGTGCGGGCTGCCGGTGGGCAGTTGGCGCGGTGTCGGCCGTTCACCGGCGGCGGTCTCCACCTCCGGCGGCGCCCCCGCTGGTACGGGGTCGCCGTCGAGGATGCGCTGGTGCAACTCCCGCAGCGGGGCGTCGGGCTCGACCCCGAGTTCCGCCACCAGCACGCGCCGGGCGTTCTGGTAGGCCGCCAGCGCCTCGCCCCGCCTACCCCCGCGGTACAGCGCGAGCATCAGCTGACCGTGGGCGTTCTCGCGCAACGGGTGCTCGTCGACCAGCGCCAGCAGTTCGGGGACCAGGTGGTCGTGGTGCCCGAGGTTCAGGTCGGCCTCGATCCGCCACTCCAGTGCCTGGATCCGCAGTTGTTCCAGGCGCGGGACGTGGGCGTCCCGCAGCACCCGCGAGGAGACGTCCAGCAGCGGCGTTCCCCGCCACAGCGCCGAAGCGGCGCTCAGGAGTTCGGCGGCACGGGACCAGGCCCGAGCGCGCACGGCAGCGCCGCCCTGGTCGCACAGCGCCTCGAACCGCAGCAGATCGACCTCTTCTTCGCTGGCGACGCACACGTAACCGTGGTTGCGGGTGACGATCCGCTCGGCGACCTCCGCGCCCACCGTGCGGCGAACACGGGTCATGTACCGGCGCACCGTCCGCGAGGCCGCCGCCGGTGGGGCACCGTCCCAAATGGCCTCGGCCAGCTCGTCCGCGGTCACGACCTGGTTCGCGCGTGCCACCAGCGCTGCCAGCAGCACCCGCGTCCGGCCCGCCACCACGGGAATCTCGACTCCGGCCCCGTCCACCACCAGCAACGGGCCCAGCACTCCGAACCGCACGCTCGTGCCTCCTTCCGCGCGCCTGACCGTCCGGTCGCGGGCGGTGTCGCCGAGATGTCACCGGAACGTCCCACTCGACAGGGTACGAATTGCCGATGCGTCACGGGCGCCGCGGGCCTTCGTGTGGGCGTCGCGACCTTCGCGAGCAGGTGGTCCACATCGGACCGCGATTGGTCCAGCGACGGGAGCGGCTCGGCCGCGGGCACGTCAGTTCTTCGAAGGGGAAAAATGCGCATCGCTTTCACCGGGAACCCGATGGCCGGTCACCTGCTGCCGATGATGCCGTTGCTCGACGCCGCTCGCGCCGCCGGGCACGAAGCGGTGGTGATCACGGCGGAGGAGATGGAGCCTCGGCTGGCTCCGGCCACCGTCTGGCCGGCGGGGCCCGGCGTGGCCACGAACGTCGAGGAAACCCTGCGTCGCACGGGTTCCCACCCGGCGCACCCCGGCCCGGGAACGATCGAGTACTTCGCCGGGGTGCGCGTCGATCTGGCTCTCGAAGAGACCGTGGACCAGTTGGCCAAACTGGAACCGGACCTCCTGGTGGCCGAGGAGTTGGACTTCCTCGGTCCGCTCGTCGCGACGATGCTGGAGATCCCGTGGGTCGAACACAGGGTGGGCGCACCGCTGCCGGAGGAATTCGCGGCTTTGCTGCGCGATCGTTCGGCGAAGAACTACACCGCGCGTTCACTGCGTCCGTCGGCACGCATCGCCTTGGTCGACGCCTACCCCGATTTCCTGCTCGGCCCGGATGAACGCCCTGCCGCCGACCGGATCTCCTTGCGGCCGACGCTGAACGAGCACGGCGAAGGAATGGCGGTGACCATTCCCGAGCGGACCTCCCGGCCACGCGCGTTGGTCACGCTGGGCACGACGGTGGAGGACAGGGACGCGCTCGCGAGCATGGTGTCCGCCGTGTCCGCCGCCGGGTTCGACGTGCTCGCCACCGCGGACGCGGCCGACCTGCCTGCCGCAGCCGGCGTGCACGCCCTCGGCTTCGTGCCTCTCGCGAAGCTGCTCCCCGAAGTGGACCTCGTGGTGTCCGCCGGTGGCACCGGCACGGTTCTGGCTTCACTCGCGGCGGGCCTGCCACTCGTTCTACGGCCTTTTCTCGCTGACCACCCGTGGAACGCGGCACGGGTCGCGGCGCAGGGAGCCGCGATCGTCATCGACGACCCGGCCGACGCGGGCGAAGCGGCACGCCGCGTCATGAACTCGGACGACCACCGAATCGCGGCAACCACCGCGGCAAAGGAGATCAGTGCGATGAACGCCCCTGAGCACGTCATCGAGCGGCTGATCCGCCGAGTACACAAGCGGTGAACGTCCTCGGTCACTGTGGACCGAACGGTTCACCGGTCGTTCGGATCGCGTGTGGGATCTTTGTGACGTCATGAAGGCGCCTACCGGGCGGTTACACTGTCGGCCAGCTCCACAGCTCGTGCAGAGCATCGAACGCTGACCGACGTCGAGTCGAAAACCGGAGATGCGGCTGTCGAGTTCCACCACTTCTTGGCTGTCGTTGCGCGAGCACCAGTCGCGGGACGAGGTCGTTGTGCTCGCAGGATCTGTGGGCCTCCAGGAAGGTTGATCCGTGCAGCAGCAGCAAGTCATCGCCAACCGCTACGCACTGCTCGTCGAGCTCGGCCGCGGCGCGATGGGCGTCGTGTGGCGTGCTCAGGACCAGGTGCTCGGCCGGGCGGTCGCGCTCAAGGAGCTGCACCCGCCGCAGGGCATCGCCGCCGAGGAGGTCGCCGTGCTGGAGGAGCGCATGCTCCGGGAGGCGCGGACGGCCGGTCGGCTGAACCACCCCGCGGTGGTGACCGTCTACGACATCGTCCGGGAGAACGGGCGCGTCTACCTGGCGATGGAGCTGGTCGACGCGCTCGACCTCGCCACCATCGTGCAGCGGCGCGGACCGCGCGACTCGGAGTGGATGGCGAACGTCGCGTTGCAGGTGTTGGGGGCGCTGGAGACCGCGCACCAGGCGGGCATCGTGCACAGGGACGTCAAGCCCAGCAACATCATGGTGCGCCCGGACGGCGCCGTGAAGCTCACCGACTTCGGCATCGCCCAGGCGATGGACGACCCGCGGCTCACCCACAACGGCGGCATCGTCGGTTCGCCCGCTTACATGTCGCCGGACCGGCTCAGCGGCTGGGAAGCCTCGCCCGCCTCGGACCTGTGGTCGCTCGGCGTCACGATGGCGCACGCGGTCGAGGGCATCAGCCCGTTCGAACGCACCTCCACCGCGTCGACCCTGCACGCGGTCATGAACGAGCCGCCGGTGCTGCGCCGGGCCTCGCCCGCGCTCTCCGACGTGATCCGCGGCCTGCTGACCGTGGACCCGGCGCGCCGCCTGACCGCCCCCCAAGCGCGTCACATGCTCACCGCGATCGCCCACGGCGCCGCGCCCGTTCCGTTGCCGCGCAACGGCAAGAAGAAGAACACGGCGCTCGTCGCCACGGCGGTCGTGCTGGGCGTCGCGATGGTCGCGGGTGTCGCGTTCGCCGGCTACCAGGTCCTCAAGCCCAAGGACGCCACGTCCAGCCAGAGCCAGGAAGACTCCGCAGAGTGGACCGACACCGCGTCCCTGCCGGTCGGTGCGCCCCTGCCATCGCGGCGAATCGCCGTGTTCGGCCGCGGCGGCGACGTGCCGGAGTGGAACCTCTCAGGCACCCAGTGCGCCAAGGACTTCCTCATGCAGGGCTCGCCGGTGCGTGCCAGCGCGCCGTGCGACGGCCCGCACGGCATCCAGCTCTTCTCCGCCGCGACCCCGCTGTGGGACAAGCCGAAGGACACCGCCTACCCCGGCACGCAGTGGCTCGCCGACTTCACGAAGAACTACTGCACCGAGCAGTTCAAGGTCATCGAGCCCAAGGCGAAGGACGCCCTCGGCTTCACCGGCCTCGTGCCCACCCAGAAGGAGTGGGAGGCCTACAACGACACCGCCGCGCCCGGCCGCCAGGAAGTCCTGTGCGTGCTGTGGAAGCGCGACCGGTCGCCGTTGACGGGGTCGCTCGTCGGCTAGGTGTGGTGGCGGCAAACGTGCACCGCGGTGTGTGGTCCAGGCGATCCGGTGTCGTTGGCCAAACGACGGCGGGATGCCGACGTGATGGCCGACTCCTCTTCTGCACGCGTTGGGTCAGTACGGCGAGTTGTACCAGCGCTGTCTCGCCTTGAGGGGCCCGCCGCACGCGGAAACGCTGTACGCACAACGCGGGTTGATGAACGCGACCGGCTGTACCCGTACGCCGACCGAGGCGTGCCAGATGGGGCTCTTCCTGGTCGACGGTTGGATGCGGGCTCACAGGCGCACCCTTGACGCGATGAGCGACTACGCGTGGTGGCTGTGGCCGGCGGGGAGGGGGCCCGACGACAGGCGTGTCGGACCTGCCGACCGAGCGGAAGTTTGGCCCTCGGCAGCGCCCCGAGTGAGGATCCGGCAGGTGGTCGCCGCCGACGTCGATGCGCCCGGTGGCGTCATCGCCTACCCGCCGGTCTGGTTCAGCCTGGTCAACCGGGTCAATGCGGCGAACCCGTCGTCGGTGCCGGGCCAGTGCGCACGCACCGCGTCCAGCCCGGCGTGACGCACCACCGAGCGCAGCACGAGGGTGACGACGATGGCGTCGTCGGCGTAGCCGAGCACCGGGATGAAGTCGGGCACCAGGTCGATCGGCATCGCCAGGTAGGCCAGGACCAACCCCAGCCGCACTCGGACCCCGCGCGGCAGAGACCGGTCGCCGGCCAGCCCGCGGACCAGGCGCAGCACGTCGGGCAGGATCCGCAGCGCTTCCCGCAGCAGTCCGCCGCGCGGGCGTGCCACGACCAGCACCACGACCAGGGCCAGCCACGCCAGCAGCAGCGCACCGCTCAGGCCGAGCAGCAGATCCCACCAGAACGAGCCCGTCACGACCGCAGGGTACCGACGCGATCCACAGCGAGGGCCGCGCTGGCTATCACTGTCCACGCGGCATCACGAATGGCAGCGATTCGGGGGTACCGACGTGCCGGAGACAAAGTTCAAAGTCGGGCCACGTCATGGCTTCGACGCACTTCGATGGTTCTGATCACCAGTTGTGCGTGCGCTGCCCCGCCCGTCGCGGCCGGAGTTCTCGATGTCACGTGCGCACCGCCCAGCAGCAATCTCAGCAGCTACAGTCCGCCGCTGACCATCACGCCGCACACGGTCACCGTGTCCACGACCGCGCTCTACGGGCCGTGTACCTCGCTGTCCCACCCGGCCATCACCTCGGGTACCCGGACAGCCGCCTTCACCATCACCGCCGGCTGTCTGGACCTCGTCGGGCCCGGCACCATCACGTACACGATCACCTGGAACACCGGGCAGAGCAGCACCATCACCAGCAACTACGCCAGCACCGTGGCCGGCGCGGTCCTCACGGTGGTGTCCACCGGCACGGTCACGGCCGGTCTGTTCGCCGGAGACAGCGTCGTCGCCACCTTCACCGGCCCCGCCACCGACATCACGCTCTGCACGCTGGGGTTGAGGCACGGTGGACAGCGTCTACACCGTAGGCGCATTGGAGATCACCTCGATCTAGGCCCGCCGTGACGACCGCCTCCTGTCGCGGCTTCCCAACGACATGGCGCGCGTGGGCGCCCTGTGCTTGTCCAAAAGTTTTCCGTGATGGTCAAGCGGCGTGGTGGTAGCGGTTGAGGTCGGCCAGATGCCGAGTACGGTCGTCGGGCAGAACTCGTGCGTTCAGCCAGCACCGCCTGGGCGTCCTGGCCCGCCGACCGCGGCCGTGCGCTTCTCGCCCTTGCCGAGCATTCCCGACACCACGACGGCCACGATCACCGCACACGCCGTTGACACGAAGATGGGAATCGGCAGTGTCACCGGTGATGACATCGAGTCCAGGACGCCCCAGCCGAGCGCGAGTGCGAGCACGGCCCCCAACGCCCAACCGCGGAGCACCACCCCGCCGCACGTGGCGGGCATGGCCGTGACGGCCAGCACGGGCACTGCCATGCCGACCGCCAGCACCAGTGTTCCTGCCACCCGCGTCGGTAGCGACGCGTCGGACGCCCACAACACCCACAGCACTGGCCCGAACCACAGTGCCGCGCCCACTCCCGCTGCCACGACAAGGCCGTTTCGTCGTCGTGCACCACCCCTGCACGTCAGCACCGCGGCCGCGACCGTCGCCGTGGCCACGCCTCCGATCAACACCACCAGAGCTCCAGCCTGGTGATCCACCACCAGTGCCGGGGCCAAGAGCGACAGCCACAGCGAGGACTGGCCCGCGAACGCATCCTGCCGCCACGCGTGGTGCCGCCGCCCCAACAGATCCCACCCCGTCCAGAGCAGGTTGACCGCGAGGGAACCGAGCAGCAGCAGTGCCAGAGTGCCGCCGGCACCCGGCAGCAGAGCCAGGAGAGCGCGTGGCGACGACGACAGCGCCATCTCCGTCGACAAGGCCCAGGCGCCCAGCGCCAGGAGCGCCACCAGCAGGCCCAGCCCGGATACCAGCGCCACCACACCTATCGGGACCAGTCGAGGATCTCGGTGGGCCGGTCGGGACGAGGAGTGCACGTGCACATCTCTCATCGACCCCGACTGCACGACATTGCCATGGACGTTCCCGTACGTGGTGTTGTGCGTTTGTAGCTCTTCAGGTCCGGACATGGGCGCGACTCCCTCGTCATCGGAGAGGCCGCAGAGTAGCGACGCACAACCCCGCACCGGGCGGGAACCGCGACCGAGTCGCCCGGGTGGCGCAGCGGTAGTCGCGCACCGCACGGACAACGCCTTGTCCTGCCGGCGCGGTGCCGCTGAGAGCGTCCTGCAGTTCCTGGCAGCAGTTACTGGGTGTCGAGGTCGTCGAGTTGACGTTGTACTCGCGCGGCGTCGTCGTCACGGCCTTGTTCGCGGTAGATCTGCAGGGCTTCCTGCCACGCCGTGCGGGTGTCGTGGTCTTGACCGAGAGCCAGGTGCGGATAGCCGAGCCCGTAGAGGACATTGGCTGCCTCGTAGGGTTGTTCGAGGGTGCGGCGGAGGTCGAGTGCCTGGTGGTACCGGTCGATCGCCTGGTGGTGTCGGCCGGTGTGGTGGTCGATCCAGGCGAGATTGCCCAAGGAGTTGGCCTCGCCGAGGAGGTCGTTCAGATGTCGGTGGACTGCGAGAGCTGCCTGGCAGTGGTCACGGGCGGTGTCGAAGTGGCCGAGGCGGGCGGAGTTCCGGCCGACCTCGTCGAGTGCCATGGCTTCCGACCAGGGCTGGTCGAGGGCGCGAAATAGAGTCAAGGCGCGCAGGGCGTGTGTCAGTGCCTGCCGGTCGTTGCCTCGGCACTGCCAGGCCCAGGCGAGATCGACCTGGGTGTTGGCCTGCTCGAGCGGGTCGTGGTGCTTCTCGGACAGAGCCAGGGCCTGATTCAGGTGTTCGGCCGCCTGCTGGTGTTGCCCCAGTTCGGCATAGGTGCGGCTGAGGCGTCGGTGAGCGGTTGTGCGGATCGCGGGGTCGGACAGGTGGTCGGCGGCGTTGAGCACGGCGTGCCACACGATGAGCACCTCTTGGCGGTATGCCCGCCGGTGGTAGAAGTTGGTCGAAGCCCAGGCCAGTTGCCAGACGACCTGGTGTCGTTCTTGGGCGGCGGCGGTGTGCTGGGCGGCGAGCAGGTACGGTCCTTCGGCATCCATCCAGGCCAGCGCGGCTGACGCGTCGGGCAGTGCGTGGGGGAGGGTGCCGGGGGTGGGCAGGTCCAGCCGGATCCGCTGGCGATAGGGGTTCAGGAGGCATTCAGCAGCGTGGGCGGTGTGGACGTAGAAGTCCACCACCCGTCGAAACGCCGTGTGTCGTTCCTGCTCGGTGAGGTCGTCTGCGGCGGCGGTGGCATAGGCGCGGACGAGGTCGTGCATGGCGTAGCGGCCGCCGGCACGGAAGTCGATGAGCGAGGCGTCGACCAGGGCACGCAGCACGGCGCGTGTCTGCCGTTCGGGGAGGCCCGTGAGGCTGATGGCGGCGGGCAGACCGATATCAGGGCCGGGGGCGATGCTCACCAACGCGAATACCCGGTGCTGTACGTCGGTGAGCCGGCGCAGGGACCAGGACAGCACGGCGGGCAGGCTCCCGGAGGGGTCGTCGGTGTCGCTCAAGGCGTCCAGGCCCAGTTCGCGCAACTCGGCGACGATGTCGGTCAGCGGCACGTGCGGGTGAGCGCGAGCGGCGACCAGGCCGAGCGCGAGCGAGTATCCGCCGCACAGCGCGATCAAGTCGTTGGTGGCCTGTTGGTCGGCGGTGACGCGGTCGGTGCCCAGGGCGGCCGCCAGCAGTGCGCGGGATTCCGTGTCGGTGAGCACCCCCAGCGGCAATGGCCGGGCGCTGTGGCGGGCGAGCAGCACAGGTAACCGCTGGCGGCTGGTGACCAGCACCGTGCACGAGGCACCGCCGGGTAGCAGCGGCACGACCTGCTCAGCAGTGGCGGCGTTGTCCAGCAAGATGAGGATCTGCTTGTCCGCGACCAGGCTGCGGTAGAGGGCGGTTTGAGTGTGCAGGTCGCCGGGGATGCGGGCGGGCTCGACGCCGAGGGCGTCGAGGAATCCACGCATGGCCACTGCCGGGTCCAGAGGTGGTCCGTCGGGGCTGAACCCGCGCAGGTCCACGAAAAGTTGGCCGTCGGGAAACCGGTTCAGGTTGCGGTGTGCCCAGGCCAGCGCGAGCCAGGTCTTGCCTATTCCGCCCGCTCCGGCGATCACGGAGATCATCACCGTGTCCTGCCCGTCCAAGGTCTGCGACAGAGCGGCCAGTTCGTCGGTGCGGCCGGTGAACAAACCGGGTACGGCGGGCAGCTGCCGCGGCAGCACCGGGTCGGTTGCGGCTTCGGCCTGGACGCCACCGTCGAGGTCGGCGTGGTCCAAGGCCGGATCCGCGGTGAGGATGCGCTGGTGCAGATCTCGAAGTGCCGGGCCGGGATCGATGCCCAGCTCCTCGGCGAGGTGTTGTCGGACGTGCTGGTAGTGGGTCAAGGCGTCGGCTTGACGGCCGGACCGGTACAGCGCCAGCAGCAACTGCGCGGCACCGCGTTCGTCCAGTGGGTCGTCGGCGGCCGATGCGGTCAACTCCGGCAACAGTTCGTGGTGACGACGGCAGGCCAGGCCCCAATCAAGCCGGTCGGCCGCGGCGGCAGCGCGCTCCCGGCGCAGACGCTCTCGGATCGCCTGGGCCCACGGGGTGTCCAGCTCCGCTAGTGGTTCTCCCCGCCACAGCGCCAGTGCGTCCTCGACCAGGACCAGTGCCCGGTACGGGTCCGAGTATTCGCGGGCCGCGGTCAGGAGCCTGCGGAACCGGTGCAGATCCACGGTGTCCGGCCCTACGCCCAGAAGGTAGCCGTCATTCCGGTGGGTGATCGTGACTCCTTTCGGGGCCAGTGCCCGGCGCAGGCGGGTCAGGTACGTGCGCAGCGTCGACCGCGCCCTGGACGGTGGCCGCTCGCCCCACACACGGTTGATCAGCGTGTCCGTCGGTACCACGCGCCCCACCTCGACTGCGAGTACCGCCAACACCGAACGCTGCCGGGCGTGTCCCACCGGTACCGCCTCACGGCCATCCCGGACCTCCAAGCCGCCCAGGACCCCCAGGGCAATGTCCGGATCCTCGCCCTCGCGATCATCACCCCACGTCATCGGGTATCGCTCCGCCACACGGCACCTCATTTCCGATGGCCCCACCCGGTCCTGCTCGCTCCACCCGCCGCGATCTCTCCCCGGTCTTCCTGACTACCGGGGTTGACCAGGAAATTCAACGCCCGCACGGCGGACCCCCAACGCCACCGCGGAACTCTGGCCATCGCCGGGCGCAAGCCCGGACGACAGCGGAGACCGTGCGGGGCCGGGCTCTTACCCAAGGGCACTCCGTTCCGTTCGCCGCAAGTGCCGAATCGGATGTCACGAGGGTCTACGGGATGGGAGACAATCGCATGCGCATACGCGAACTCGTTGCAGGAGGCGCAATCGTCAGTGCCGCGTTCACGGCATTCGTCACAGTGCCGCCAGCTCAGGCCGCTGGTTTCGAAGCGGCTGCCGTTACGTGTGGGAACGAGTACTGGCCGCATTCCAACCAGGACAACGGTCACGGCAAGGTGGTCAAGTCCAGCCCTGCGGCCGTGCACACCGGCCCGTACGGTGCCTGCACCATCGTGGGCTACGTCGCTCCAGGCACCACCGTGTACTACGACTGCTACTCCGTGAACGACTACGACAGCACGTGGACCTGGATCCGAGACGCCGACGGCAGCAGCCTCGGCTGGATCTACGACGCCTACCTCGACAACGGCGGAGCCAACGCACGCTGCTGACCACGATTCGGGCGGTCCGGAGCGGGATCGTGCTTGATGTTGGCGGCGCCAGTTCACCAGTGGGTTGCGTGTGCGGGTTGATGGCCTGTTCGCAGGAGGCCACGGTGCCGTTTGGCGGGGTGATCCGGAGGTCGCGCCGGACTCGCAGCACGTATCCCTGCTGGTCGGCCTCGAAGCCGGTACGCGGTTCGGTGCGGTTGGCGTACACCTTGTCCCCGCACGCTTCTTGCCGACGTCGGAGTCCGACAAGTGCGGTGTCCGGCGTCGACCGACCGGCGACGATCTCCTCCATGCCCTGCGCGGACCCCGGCAGGGCGTGGAGGAGGTGCACCGGTGCAGGACACCCCGTGGCAGGTCACCGTGCCCACCCCACCGCCGGGATCGTGGTTACCGCTGGCGACCGGCGCGATCGCGGTGGTGACGGCGATCGTGACCGTGCTGCCACGGGTGGGGTGGACGCGGCGCGCGGTGTTCGGGCTGAACTTCGTCGGCACGTTGGCGCACGAGGCCGGGCACGCGGCGGCCGGGATCATCACCGGTGGAGGTGTGATCACGATCCGGGTGCACACCCCGCACTCGGGTGTCACCCATTCCTGGCACTACTCGCGGATCTCCGCGGTCGTGGTGAAGTTCGCCGGGTACGCCACCCCGCCGCTGGCGGGGTACGGAGCGGCGTCCCTGCTGGCACGGGG
>DATMCA010000944.1:0-3104 GCA_035559015.1 Umezawaea sp.
AGCTGATCGAACGCCACTTCGGTCACCCGGAACGGCTCGCGGCGCTGCCCGACGTGACGCTCATGGCGTCGTACACGCCGACCGACCCGCTGGGCGTGATCTGCGAGACCGCGCTCGCCGTCGTGGTGCAGGGTTCGAAGCGCACGGTGCTGGCCGACACGGTGTTCGACTACGGCGCCGGGCAATACCTCGTCGTGCCGGTAGAGCTGCCGCTCACGGCCCACATCGTCGACGCCACGGCCGACGAGCCGTTCCTCGCCTTCGGCTTGGCGCTGCGTCCCGCCTCCGTCGCCGCACTGCTGCTGCCGGGCCCCGTCGACCGCCGCCGAACGCCCCGCGTCGCCGTGACCGACGCCCCCGACGACCTGCTCGACCCGATCGTCCGCCTGCTCCGGCTGGTCGACCGCCCGGACGACATCCCCGTGCTGGGGCAGGCGATCGAGCGGGAGATCGTGTGGCGACTGCTCAACGGCGAGCAGGCCGAGATCGTCCGGCAGATCGGTCTCACCGACAGCCGCCTCGCCCAGATAGCCCAGGCGGTCAAGTGGATCCGCGCCCACTACGCCGAGCAGATCCGCGTCGAGGAGTTGGCCAGGACGGCGTCGATGAGCGTCACCTCGTTCCACCGCCACTTCCGCGCGATCACCACGATGAGCCCCATCCAGTACCAGAAGCGGATCAGGCTCCAGGAGGCCCGCGCCCGGCTCGTGGCCGAACCGGACGACGTCGCGGCCGTCGGCCACGCGGTCGGCTACGACAGCCCGTCCCAGTTCAGCCGCGAGTACCGCCGCCTCTTCGGCGAACCGCCGGGCCGTGACGCCGCCCGCCTCAACAGCGCTCGGGAGTCCTGGCAGATCTGACGGCGCGGGGGCTCGTTCATCCGCATCGCGGCAGCGGCACAGAACAGCGGTGTGGGGCACCCGCGTGGACGCGCGGGTGCCCCACCTCCTCCTACGCGCAGGCCGTCGCGTTGAGCGTGACGGCCGAGGGTGCGCCCGCCGTGCCGTTGGCGGTGAACCCGAGTGACACGCCCGCTCCGGCCCCGAGGGAAGGGCTGTGGGACGGCGCGGTCACGGTGACCGTGCTGCCGGACTGCGTGAAGGTGCCGTTCCAGCCGCTGGCGATGGTGGCCCCGGCCGGCAGGGTGAACGTGACCTTCCACGGGTTCACCGCGGTCGTCGCGGTGTTGGTGACCGTCAGCGCGCCCTGGAAACCGCCCTGCCACGAGTTGTCCAGCTTCCACGCCGTCGTGCACCGGCCCGTGCCACCACCACCGGTCGTCGTCGTGGTCGTGGTGGTCGTCGGGTTGGTGCCGCCACCGGTGGGCGGGATCAGGTACGGCTGAAGGATGGACTGCTTGGCCTGGTTGACGGTGGTCCAGTCGTCGCCGACGAGACCGCCGGTGTCACCCGAGTTGGGGTTCCACGACCAGTACGTGAACGAGATGCCGTTGACGCCGGTCCCGGTGTAGGCCATCAGGTTCTCCAGCCACACCTTGTCGACCGGGTTGGCCAGGGTGGTGCCGAACTCGCCCATCATCAGCGGCGCGATGTTCTGCTTGTACAGGTAACCCCAGTACTTGTCCCAGATCGCGGGCATGTTCGCCGGGTAGTCGGGAGCGCTGAACCACGGCTGGTTGTAGACCGAGGTCGCGTACTCGTGCGGCGAGTAGACGAGCCGGTTGGCCACGTTCAGCCGCACCGGGAACTGGCCCGCCTTGGACAGGTTGCCGCCCCACCAGCCGCAGTCCTCGTCGTTGGTCGGGTCGTTGTCCCAGACGTTCGACAGGCCTCCGCTCGGGCAGCTCACGCCCTCGACGAAGATCAGCCAGTTCGGCTGCACGCCGAGGATCGCGTTGCCCGCCCGTTCCGCGGCCAACCTCCAGTCGCGAGCGGTGTCGCCGCAGCCCCAGCACGATCCGGTCGCGGCCGGGTTCGTCCCCTCGGCGTGCGGCTCGTTGTGCAGGTCGGCGCCGATGACGGTGGTGTTGCCCGCGTACCGCTGCGCGAGCGCTTTCCAGTCGTTGATCCAGGTGGTCTCCGGCACGCCCGCCGTGTACCAGAGCGCGGTCTGGCCCGCGCTGGTCGGCCGGTGGCGGTCGAGGATGACCCGCATCCCCTTCTGGCCCACGTAGTCGATCACCTTGTCGAGGATCTGCAACGGCGACAGCCCCACGAGGTCCGGGTTGGTGAAGTCGTTGATCCCGGTCGCCTTGGCGTCGGCCTTGAGCGCGTCGTTGGAGAACGGGACGCGCAACGTGTTGTACCCGAGCTGCGCCATCTGGTCGAGCTGCTGCCGCCACGTGCGACTGGCCCACAGACCGTGGAACGTCTTGTTGTCGGTCTCCATCCCGAACCAGTTGAGCCCCGTGAGCCGAACGGTGGCCCCGGTGCTGTCGAGGATCTTGCTCCCGCTGGTGTGCAGGTAACCCGTACCGGTCCCACCCGCCGGCGCCGCCGTGACCTGGCCGGCCGCACCCATGACAACCACCCCGCTCGCGGCCACCACGGCCGCCACCAGCGCGCCGAAGATCCTTCTCCGCTGCTTCATTCGCTCTCCTTTGAGGATGGTCGCAACGTCTGGGAGCGCTCCCAGAAAGAGAGTAGCCAGAGGTGCCGCACTGTCAAGGAACCGAATTCCCGCTGGTACGAGTGGTGGTACGGCGGCTCCACCGACGGGCTCAGCCGTCGTGCGTCCGACTTCGTCGGCACGGGCCCAGCAACATGCGCCCAAGTCGTAGCAACGGACCAGCCACGCACCACCCTCCGCAACAGGCCCGGCACATGCATCCCGCGTCATCGCAACAGGCCCAGCGGCACACGTCTCACGCCATCGCGACAGGCCCAACGACGTGCATCTCGCCCCATCGCAACGAGCCCAGCGACGTGCATCCCGCGCAACGGGCCCAGCGAGCCACCTCGCACGTCATCGCGACGAGCCCAGCGGCGGACGTCTCAACGGGCCCGGCGGCGTGGTGTCCTACTTCTTCAGGATGGGCTCAGCGGCGTGCGTCTTAATTCTTCCGAACGGGCTCAGCGGCGCGCGTCCTACTTCTTCCGAACGGGCTCAGCAGCGCGCGTCCTACTTCTTCCGAACGGGCTCAG
>DATMCA010000945.1:0-7977 GCA_035559015.1 Umezawaea sp.
GTCATCGGGCCGAGCAGACCGATCGCGGCACCACCCAGGGGAGGCCCCAGCGCAGTGGCCGTCCACGACGTCGACTCCAGGCGGCCGTTGGCGAGCAGCAGCTCCCCCGGTGGCACCAGGGACTTCAGGTAGGCACCACTCGCCGCCGTGAAGGCGATGTTCGCGGCGGCGACCACGACCGTCGTGACGAGGAGCTGGGCGTAGGTGAGGCGGCCCAGGGCGAACGCGGCCGGCACCCCCAGCAGCGCCGCGCACCGGAGCACGTCCATGGCGATCATCACCGGGCGCTTGCGCCGGAACTCCACCCACGGGCCGAGCGGCACCGCCAGCACCGCGCCCACCGCCAAACCCGCCGCCGCCAACGCCGACACCTCCGCCGGTCCGGCGTGCAGGACGAGGATCGCGATCAGCGGGAACGCGTCGAACGCCAGCCGGGTCCCGAACGCGCTGACCCCGTACGACGCCCAGAACCACCCGAACCGACTGTCCACCGGGGAATCCTCGGCGGCCGCGCGACCACGGGTCAAACAACCGCCCGTCCGTTGAGCCACAACGGTTTGTTGTGCGGCTAGGGTCGGTGGCCGTGAACCTCGACGCCGTCCGCACCTTCGTCGCCGCCGCGGACGCGGGCCGGTTCCAGGACGCCGCCGACGACCTGTCGATCACGCAGCAGGCCGTGTCCAAGCGTGTCGCCGCGCTGGAGAAGGAGTTGGGGGTGCGGCTGTTCACCCGCACCGCGCGCGGCGCCCGGCTCACCGTCGACGGACGGGCGTTCCTGCCGCACGCCCGTCTGCTGGTCCAGGTCGCGGAGCGGGCGGTGGAGTCCGTGCGGCGCGGGCGGCGGGCGTTGCGCGTCGACGTGATCGGTCGGCGACTGGCGCCCGCGGACCTGCTGCGGGACTTCCACCGGGCGCATCCCGAGGTCGAGTTGGACGTGGTGACGCTGCCCGACGGGGATGCGGCGACCACCGCTGTTCGGTCGGGGGCGGTCGACGCCTCTTTCCGGGCTGTGACGGCGGTTCCGGACGGGGTGCGGGCCGTGTGGGTGCTCGACGAGCCCGTTCAGCTGCTGGTCGGGCCGGGGCACCCGTTCGGCGGGGTCCGGTCGGTCGCGCCGGGGGCGCTGCTCGGGCGGCGGGTGTGGATGCCGGGGATCGCCGGCGAGTGGGCGGCCTACTACGGGGAGTTGGCCGAGGCGTTCGGGTTCACGATCGACGCCGTGGGACCGAACTTCGGGACCGAGCCGCTGCTGGACGTGATCGCCGGGTCGGCCGAGGTCATGACCTTCGTGGGCGCGCAGACCCGCCTCTTCTGGCCCGGCGACTTCGACCTGCGCCGGGTCGCCCTGCACGACCCGACACCGGTGTACCCGCACTCGCTGCTGTGGCACGACGACAACACCCATCCGGGGTTGGAGGTGCTGCGCGACTACCTGGGGTCGGTGCGGTCACGCGTGGAGGGCGGCACCTGGGCGCCGACGTGGGCGCAGCGGCCGGGACCGCGCGTCGACGCCGGGACGACCGCGCGGTAAGGACGGTCAGCTGTTCCTCCCTGCACGCGGCCGAAATCCACGCCGGTCGGCCACGCCCCGGCGGACGGTTTCCACTCGCCACCATCCGCGCCCACAGGGTGGTCCTGCCGAGCCCTCGGTGGTCGGACCCGTCTAGCGGCCGAACACCAGGTCGGCCGCGGCCACGTCGCGGCCCGCCAGCCACATGCCCAGGGCCTCGCGTGGTCCGCTCACCGTCGGACCACGGCCCACCGGCCTGCCCGGCGTGGGGAGCAGGCGGTGGCGGAGGACCCTGCGGTTCAGCAGGAGGCTGAGCAGCGCACCCTCCCGGAAGATGGCGGCCGAGACCTCCTCCGGCACCTCCCTGGTCCGGCCCAGGCCGCGGAGCACGTCCTGGTGGTGGACGCCCAGGTCGCCCAGCAGGAACAGCGAACCCGCGCGGCCGAAACCGGACGGTTCGGCGGCCCACCGGCGGCCCGCACCGGTCAGGTCGGCGCGGGACCGGCGCCCGGCCTCGGCGGTGATGGCGCCGTTCACCCGGCCGACGCGCAGACCTCCCCGCAGGTACGGGGTGGCGCTGTCGGTGCCGATGACGTGGGCCAGCACGTCCCTGGGCGCCCAGCCCTCGCAGAGCGTGGGCGCGGAGCTGAACTCGGCGTCCGTCAGCCCCTCGATCGTGGCCATGAAGTCGGCGCGTTCACGGCGTGCGGCTGCTTCGGCGGGAAACTTCACGCGTCGAGGAGTAACAGTTACCCGGCAGTAGCGTCAACCGGGCTGGCCGATGCAGAACTGGTTGCCGTCCGGGTCTGCCAGCACCGTCCACGTGAGACCGGGGACGGTGTGCTCGGCGACCTCCGAGGCACCCAGGTCGACCAGGCGGACTACCTCCGCCGCGCGGTCCTCGACGTGCATGTCGAAGTGCACCCGGTTCTTGCCCGGCGCGACCGTGTCCACCCGCTGGAGGCCGAGCTGGACCGCGCCCTCCGCCGCGGGTGCGAGGATCAGGAATTCGCCCCAGTCGTGCTGGACCGTCGTGCGGAGCGCCTTGGTCCAGAACTCCGCGAGCTTGTGCGGGTCGCTCGTGTCGATCGTGACCATTCCGATGGTGAGAGTCATGGGGGAGACGGTAGGGGCGGGGTCCGACATTTTTCGTCACCCCGGCCGTGACCTGCGCGAACCAGGGCGGGCCCGGTGCGGGCGCGGCGGCGGCCCGCGACCCGTGCCCGAAGACGGCGAGCGGCGCAACGCGTTACCCGTTGGAACTGGGCGGATGGTCTTCACTACGCTGTTCGGACACCGTATCTCCACGAGGAGTACCCATCGTGATCACCAGGATGTCGTCGCTGTTCCTCCGCACCTTGCGCGAGGACCCGGCCGACGCCGAAGTACCCAGCCACAAGCTGCTGGTCCGCGCCGGCTACGTCCGCCGCGTCGCACCGGGCGGGTACACCTGGCTGCCGCTGGGTCTGCGCGTGCTGCGCAACATCGAGCAGGTCGTGCGCGAGGAGATGGACGCGTTCGGCGCGCAGGAGATCCAGTTCCCCGCGCTGCTGCCGAAGGAGCCCTACGAGGCGACGAACAGGTGGACCGAGTACGGGCCGAACCTGTTCCGCCTCAAGGACCGCAAGGGCGCTGACTACCTGCTCGGGCCGACGCACGAGGAGCTGTTCGCCCTCACCGTGAAGGGCGAGTACAACTCGTACAAGGACTACCCGGTCACGCTGTACCAGATCCAGACGAAGTACCGGGACGAGGCGCGGCCCCGCGCGGGCATCCTGCGCGGCCGCGAGTTCCTGATGAAGGACTCGTACTCGTTCGACCTCACCGACGAGGGCCTGTCGGCGTCGTACCAGGCGCACCGCGCGGCGTACATCAAGATCTTCGAACGCCTCGGCATGGAGTACGTCATCGTGTCGGCGACGTCCGGCGCGATGGGCGGCTCGGCGTCCGAGGAGTTCCTCGCGGTCGCGGAGACCGGCGAGGACACGTTCGTGCGCAGCACGGAGTCCGGTTACGCCGCGAACGTCGAAGCCGTCACGACGCCCGCGCCGCCCGAGCAGTCCATTGAGGACAAGCCCGAGTCGCAGGTTCACCACACGCCGGCCACGCCGACGATCCAGACGCTGGTCGACCACCTGAACGGTGCCGACCTGGGCCGGACGTTCACGGCCGCGGACACGTTGAAGAACGTGCTCGTGAAGACCCGCAAGCCGGGCGAGAAGGACTGGTCGCTGCTCGCGATCGGCCTGCCCGGCGACCGCGAGGTCGACTTCAAGCGCCTCGAAGCGGCGTTGGAGCCCGCCGAGGTGGCGCTGCTCGAAGAGGCCGACTTCGCCCGCAACGGGTTCCTGGTCAAGGGGTACATCGGGCCGGGCGCGCTGCTCGCGAACGGCGTCCGCTTCCTGGTCGACCCGCGCGTCGTGCGCGGCACGGCCTGGGTGACCGGCGCGGACAAGGCCGACCACCACGTCGTCGACCTCGTCGCGGGCCGCGACTTCACCCCGGACGGCGTCATCGACGTCGCCGAGGTCCGCGCGGGCGACCCGTCGCCCGACGGCCACGGCGTGCTGGAGTCCGCGCGCGGCATCGAGATCGGCCACATCTTCCAGCTCGGCCGCAAGTACGCGGACGCGTTCGCGCTCGACGCGCTCGACGCGAACAACAAGCCGATCCGGATCACCATGGGGTCGTACGGCATCGGCGTCTCGCGACTGGTCGCGGCCATCGTCGAGCAGAGCTACGACGACAAGGGCATCATCTGGCCCCGCAACGTCGCCCCCGCCGACGTGCACCTCGTCGTCGCGGGCAAGGACGAAGCGCTGCTCGCCGGTGGCGAGAAGCTGGCGGGCGAACTGCACGCCGCGGGCCTGACCGTGCTGCTCGACGACCGCCCCAAGGTCAGCCCCGGCGTGAAGTTCAAGGACGCCGAGCTGATCGGCGTGCCGACGATCCTCGTGGTCGGCCGCGGGTTGGCGGACGGCGTCGTGGAGGTCAAGGACCGCCGCTCGGGCGACCGCGCGGACGTCCCCGTCGACACCGTCGTGCAGCACCTGGTGGAGTTGGTGCGGAGCTAGGACCGCTCGTCGACGATGGGGCCCCACTCACGAGTGGGGCCCCATCGTCGTTCGGAGACGCACTCGGCGTGGGCTAGACCGGTTTCCTCTGTGCCGTGGCCATCTGGGTCAGGTAGCGCTTGGTGATGGTGCCGCCGTGGTTGTCGATCAGGGCGCCGATGCAGGTGAGCAGGCCCGACTGGAGGTCCGGGCGCAGGGCGCGGTGGTTCGAGTAGGTGAGCAGGAGGTCGAGGTACTCGTCCCGGCTGTAGGTCTGCTCCCACACGTAGTCGTGGAAGGTGACCGGGGTGAAGTGGCCCGAGGCGTCGAATTCCGTTGTGTCCCTGGGGATGTCGGACGCCTCCTGCTGGCGCAGGTTCGGTGGGGTGTCGGGGTCGAAGCGTTCGTAGCACCGCTGGACGTCCACGAAGAACGGGATCGTGCCGCCGAGGACGTGGTGGGTCGAGATGATCGCCAGGGTGCCGCCGGGGCGGAGGGCGGCGGCGGACTTCTCCATGCGGACGGCCGGGTCGATCCAGTGGAACGCCGTGGCCGACAGGACCACGTCGAACGGTTCCGGGGGAAGGGGCCAGTCCTCGAAGGACGAGACGACCACCCGCGCGTCGGGGTGGTCGGTCAGGTTGCGGGTCGCGACGGCGGCCAGGGCGGGGCTCAGTTCCACGGCCGTGACGGCACAGCCCAAGCGGGCCAGGGGAAGCGTGGCCTGTCCGGTGCCGGGGCCGATCTCCAGGACCCGCGGGCCGGGGGCCAGGTCGGTGAACAGGGCCGGAGGGTAGAGGGGGCGGATGCGGTCGTAGCGCTCCGGGTCCTCCCCGAACCTGGTGCGCAGGTCTTCGCGGTTCGGCTGCGTCATGGACGGAGGATGGCAGCCAGCACGGCGTCGGTGTCGGACAGGTCGGCGAGCACGGCGGTGGCGCCCGCGGCCTTCAGCTCCTCGACGGTGAACCGGCCCGTGGCCACGCCGATCCCGATGGCGCCGTGGTGCGTGGCGGCGGTGATGTCGTGCGGGGTGTCACCCAGGACGACGACCGAGTCGACGGGGAAGTCGTGGCCGTGCTTCTCGGTCGCCAGCCGGATGGCCTCCACGACCAGGGCGTGCCGCTGGTCGGACACGGAGCCGTAGCCGCCGATGTCCAGGTCGACGTGCGCGTCCAGGCCGTACGCCGCGAGCTTGTGCCTGGCGATCTCCACCAGGTTGCCGGTCACCACGCTCTGCACCACGTCATCCCTGCGCGCCAACGCCTCCAGCACCTCCGCCGCGCCCGCGAGCGCTCGACCGCGGGTGGCGAGGAGCGGGTGTTCGCGCTCGGCGACGGCGATGAGCTCGCGGTGCAGCGCGGCGATCAGCTCGTCCGTCGCCTCGAGGTCGTGCAGCGTGAGGAGTTCACGGGTGATCGCCATCTCGGTGCGGCCGGGGAAGCTCGGGACGTGGCGCAGTTCGACGCCCGTCGCGGCCTGCAACGCGACCTGGTACCAGCTGTGCCCGAGCCCCTTCGCGTTGATGAGGGTCTGGTCGATGTCCCACAGCACCAGCGTCTTCACGCTCACCCCCGCAACGGTTTGACGGATTCGACCATGGCCTGGAGATCGGCTTCGGAGATCGGCTTCGGCGCCTCCGCCGGGCCGCCCTCCAGGTCGCCGTTCGCCATGAACAGGTGCAGGGCGCTGTCGCCCTGGAGCACGAGGACCTTGATCGACCCCTTCGACGCCAGGCACGCGTTGCCGGTCGTGGTGATCACCGAGTCGACCTGGACGCCCGTCACCTTCGTGCCGGGCACCGTCACCGCCCGCGGTTCGCCCACCGCGACGGTGGCGTCGCCGGACTGGTAGTACTGGGCCGACAGCTTCGCGGCGACGTCCTTCGCCAGCGCGTTCGCGTCCGTCGACTTCACGACGGCGCCACCGGTGTTGCCGCGGTTGTACCCCTTGCCGCCGCACTGGTACTCGCCGTAGGTCGAGATGCCGGTCAGCTTCAGGTCCGGCAGGCCCTCGACGAGCCCGGTCGCCTTGGAGGTCTTCCACGTGTCCGGCGTGTCGTAGCTGTACGAGAGCGCCGGCACGGGCTGGCACGTCCACCCGGCCGCGTGCGGGTCGCAGGTCGCGGCGGCCTTGGAGGTCGAGGTGGGCGGGTCCGACGTCGTCGGCGCCGACTTCGTCGGTGACGGGGCCGTGGCCTGGTCGTCCGACCCCTTGGTGAGGAAGTACGTCGCCGCGCCGCCCGCGGCCAGCACCAGGACGACGACGGCCGCGATGATCGGCCACCGGGGGCGCTTCGGCTTCTCGGGCGGGCCGCCGGAGTACACGCCGAGCCCGCCGTACTGCGACTGCTGCGCCGGGAAGCCGCCCGTCGGCGGGTACTGGGGTTGTTGCGCGGGGAAACCACCGGTCGGCGGGTACTGGGGTTGACCCCAGCCGCCCTGCTGGCCTCCCCAACCGCCTTGCCCGTCCCCTGGATGCGTCACGGCCCGAACCTACCTTGCGACACCGACAGCGACGGAATTCATCACGCGTTGACTTCGGTAGGGCGCGAACGTGCGCTCCGGCCATCAATTCAACCCATGATGAATAAATCAGGAGGCAGTCATGGCCGCACCACGCGACCAGCGCCCCGTGGTCCTCGCCGTGGTCGCGGCGTTCGCGGGCGCCGTGGTCGCGCTCGTGCTCGGTCTGCTCACGTTCGGCGTGCAGGCGACGGCACACCCGCACGGCGTCCCGCTCGCGGTGGCCGTCGCGGCCGACGCCCCGCCGCAGCTCAAGGCCGTCGGCGACAAGCTCGCGACCACCCCGTCCGACGAGGTCGACTGGCAGGTCACGACCCTGGGCGACGCCCGCGCCCGACTCGCCGCCGACGAGGTCTACGGCGTGCTCGAACTGGCGCCCGGCAAGGCGACCGTCGTGCTGTCCGGCGCGGTCAACCCGTCCGGCACGCAGGTCGCGCAGCAGGTGCTCGGCGGCGTTGTCCAGGGCCTCGGCCTCAAGGCGGAGGTGGTCACGCTGAACCCGGCGAGCACGGCGGGACGGGCCGCCCCGCTCGCGGCGAGCGCCCTGCTGTGGATCGCCGGACTCGCGGCCGGCGGGCTGTTCACCGTGCTCGCCAAGCGCCCCGGCCCCGGTGCCCGGCTGCTCGGCGCGGCCACCGCCACGGTCCTCGGCGTCGGCGTGGTCGCCGGGCTGCTGCGGCTGTGGGACTCCGGCCTGCCCCTCGACGCGGGCGTGCTCGGCTTCCTGCTGCTCGTCGCGGCGGCGTTCGCGCTGCTCCAAGCCGGGCTGTTCCGGCTGCTCGGGGTGCGGGCCATGGCTGTCCTCGCCCCGCTGTACCTGATGGCGCCAGCCGTCGCGGGCCAGTCGCCGGAGCTGCTCGACCCGGTCTACCAGGCGCTGCTGTGGTCCTGG
>DATMCA010000946.1:0-10757 GCA_035559015.1 Umezawaea sp.
GCTGTTCACGGCTCCGGGCGAGCGCGTGATGCGGCCGGACTTCGGCACCCGCGCGCAGGACTCGGTGTTCGCCCCCGGCAGCGTGCAGAACCTGCGCGAGCTGGAGAACTCGATCGCGACGGCGGTCCGCGCCCACGAGCCGAGGGTGGAGCTGGACGGCGTGCGCGCCGAGGCGGACCCGGCCGACGAGTCCAGGGTCACCGTCTCCGTCGAGTACCGGATCCGGCGCACCAACACCAAGCAGAACCTCGTGTTCCCGTTCTACCTCGGCCTCACCGGGAGCACGCCGTGACCCTGCCCGCGCCGAAGCTGGACGACCTCACCTGGGCCGACATGATGGCGGCCGTCCGCCGCCGCATCCCCGCCGAGTCGGACGGCGCGTGGACGCTGCACGCCCCCGTCGACCCCGGTGTCACGCTGCTGGAGCTGTTCGCCTACCTGTTGGAGCAGCGGCTGTACTGGCTCGACCAGGTGCCGGACGAGCTGGTCGTCGCGATCCTGCGCCTGCTGGGCCTGGGTTCGCCGCGGGCCGCGCGGTCCGCCACCACCGTGCTCCGGCTGACCGCCGACTGGCCGGGGACCCCGGTTCCCGTCGTCCCCGACGGCACCCTGGTGTCCCGCGATCCCGCCGGGCGCATCACGTTCTCGCTCGACGAGGTCGCGGTGTTCCCCGTCGGCGACGGCGGCGTGGAGGTGTGGACCGACCGCGACCGCACCGCCGACCTCCGCGCCCGCCGCGGTGTGCCGCTGCTCGGCACCGACGGCGCCGCCGCGTCGGCGCGGTTCACCCTGCCGCTGACCGGCGCGCACCCGGCGCCCGGACCGCTCTCGCTGCTGGTCGAACTGGATTCCCCGGCGGCGCCGTCGTGGTCGCCGCGCGCGGTGGACGACGTGAAGCCACCCGCGGACCTGGCGTGGTCGTGGTTCAACCCCGACACCGGCGCGTCCGGCGAGTTCGAGTCCACGGAGGACGGAACGGCCGGGCTGCGGCGCTCCGGCGTGGTGCGGCTGCTGCCGCCACCGGGGTGGACCACCGCCGACCGCGGTGTCGTCGTGTCCACCCGCGCCGCGACCTACTCCGCCCCGCCGCGGCTGCTCCAGGTGTCGGTCAACGCGACCGCGGCCCGCCACCTCGAACGGCGCACGGTGACCGGTGCGGACCTCACCGCCCAGATCGGCGCCTGGCTGAAGCTGCCCGGCCAGCGGCTCGTGCTGCCCGACGCGGCGGGCGGCCTGCTCACCGCCGTGCTGCGGATCGGGGACGACGAGTGGACACCGGTGGTGGACTTCGCGTTCGGCTCGTCCCGCGACCGGGTCTACCGGATCGACCGGGAGGCGGGCGCGCTCGTCTTCGGCGACGGCCTCACCGGTCGCATCCCGGTCACCGCGCCGGAGGACGTGACCGTCGAGTACACGATCGGCGGTGGCCGCGAGGGCAACGGCGGCCTGACCGGGAACTGGCTGCCGGTCCAGGACGACATCGCCTCCCGCGGCGCGCTGACCGGTGCCAACCTGGTCCAGGCCGCGGACGGAACCGACCCGGAAACCGTGGCCCAGGCCAGGGAACGGGCCGCCGGAGCGCTGGGCGAGGTGACCCGCGCGGTCACCGCCGACGACTTCGTCACGCTGGCCACCACCACGCCCGGCGTCGCGGTCGGCCGGGCCTACGCGTCGGTCGGCGAGCACCCCGGCTTCCCGTGCGCGCGAATCGCGGGCGCGGTGACCGTCCACGTCGTCCCGTCGGTGCCGAGCGGCGTCGGGGCACCACGACCGGATCCCGGTCTGCTCCGCGAGGTCGCGGACCGGCTCGCCGCCGCCCGGCTGATCACGTCCGAGGTGTTCGTGCGCGCGCCCGCGTACCGCGAGGTCCGGCTGCGGGTCGACCTGTCGGGTGGTCCCGCCGACCGCGGCCGGGTGACGGCGGTGGTCGACGCGGCCCTGCGCGGGTACCTCGACCCGCTGACCGGTGGTGACGACGGCACGGGCTGGCCGTTCGGCGGGGCACTTCGGCCGTCTGCGCTGCTGCGGGCCGCCCAGGCGGCCCTGGGCGACCTCGCGGACGTCGCCGGGGTCGCCATCGCCCTGGACGGCGCCGAGCCCGCGGAGGCGTGCCTGGACGTGCCGCTGCGGGCCGGTGAACTCCCCGCCGTGCGGGAGGTCCGGACCCGGATCGCGCCCCGGACCGAACCAGGGGAGGGGCTCACGTGACCGACGTCGTGTGGTGGGACCGGTCCTCGGACGGGGAAGCGGGGAGCGAGGCGCGGATCGTGCCCGGCCCAGGGCCCTCCGGTGTGCAGCCCGAATTGGTCGACGCCACCAGGGAGGCGGTCCGCGCCGCCGTGCGGGACCGGATCCCCGGCTACACCCCGGACTGGACCAACCCCGACCGGCAGGACGCCGGGGTCGCGCTCGTCCGGCTGTTCGGCACCCAGGCCGAGCCCGTGCTGGACCGGGTCAACCGGCTCCCGGAGAAGCTGCTGGCCGAACACCTGCGCACGGCCGGGGTGCGGCGCGCGCCGGCCACCGCGGCCGTCGCCCTGCTGGAGTTCACGGTCACGCCTCCCGACGGCGCCTCGGTCCTCGTGCCCGCCGGTTTCCAGGCCGCCGCGAACCGCCCGGCGGGCCGGGTGGTCTTCGAGACCGATCAGGACCTGTTCGCCACGCCGTCGACCGTCGGCGCGATCGCCGTGCAGCGGGGCGGGGCGTTCGAGCGCATCCCGCTCGGGCCCGCCGGACCCGGTCGCGCGTTCGAACCGTTCGGCCGCGACCCCGCGCCCGGCAACGCGCTGTGGATCGGGCTCACCGGGACCACCAACCCGTTCCCGTCGCTGTCGCTCGGGTTCGTGGTCGCCGCCGTGCCGCCCAACCCGGCGGCCTCGGGCGGGCTCGTCCCGCTGCCGCTCCCACCCGCGCCACTGCTGCGCTGGGACCTGCTGGACGGCGGCCGGTTCGTGCCCGCCGAGGTGGAGCGCGACGAGACCGGCGGGCTGCGGGCGAGCGGGACCGTCCGGCTGCGGGTGCCGCGCACGTGGGCGCCGGGCACCCCGCCCTCGATGCGGCCGGGCCCCCCGCTGCGGTGGCTGCGGCTGCGGATCGCCCACGGCGTGTTCGCCCCGCCCGCGCCCGTCCTGGCCGGGCTGCGGCTCAACGTCGTCAGCGCCACCGCCGCCCGCACGGTCAGCGACGAACCGCTCGAACCGATCCAGGACCCGACGACACCCGAGCGGCGGCGGATGCGCCTGAGCCAGGTGCCGATCCTCGCGGGCAGCCTGGTGATCGAGGTCGACGACGACCTGGGCACCGACCTGTTCGGCACCACCACGGGATCCGCGTCCCGGTGGCGGGAAGTGGCGAGCCTGGCCGGTTTCGGGCCGGACGACCCGGTGTTCGTCGTGGACCACGCCACCGGCGAGGTCACGTTCGGCGACGGTGTGACGGGCGCGGCCGTGCCACCGGGTTTCCGCAACGTCCGCGCCGTCCGGTACCGCGTCGGCGGCGGCACGGCGGGCGCGGTGCCCGCCGGAGCCGTCAACAGCGTCGTGACCGCGCTGCCGTTCGTCACCCGCGTCAACAACCCCTTCCCGGCCGCGGGCGGCACCGACGCGGAGGCCGACGCCGACGTGGTGCGGCGCGGTGTGGGGGAGCTGCGCGCCCGCGGCCGGGCCGTCGCCCCCGCCGACTACGGCCTGCTGGCCACCCGCGCGCCGGGCGCGTCGGTCGCCCGCGCACAGGGCGTGCCGGGCCTGCACCCGGACTTCGCGGGCGTGCCCATCCCCGGTGTCGTCGGCGTGCTGGTGGTGCCGCGCCGGGACGACACCGCCGGTGACGCGCCGCCGGAACCGACCGCCGCCACGCTCCGCGCCGTCGCCGACTACCTCACGCGTGAGGTGGCGCCCGCCGGTGTCACGGTCGTCGCCGCGCCCGTCCGGTACCGCCGCGTCGCCGTGGAGGCACGGGTGGCGCTCGACCCGGACCTGGAGCGCTCCGGCGTGCTGACGAGGGCGGCGGATGCCGTCACCACCTACCTGGACCCGGTGCGGGGCGGGGAGAACGGGGCGGGCTGGCCGTTCGGCGGCGCCGTCCGGCACACCCCGCTCGTGCGCAGGCTCCTCGCCGTCGACGGCGTCCTGGCCGTGTCCGGGCTGTCCCTCGCGGTGGACGGGGTCCGGCTGCCGCCGTGCGCCGACCTCACCATCCCGCCCAACGAACTGGTCTGGCCGGAGCGCCCGCTGCTCATCCCGGTCGAGGAAGGGGCCCGGACATGACCTGCGCGCCGACCGCCGCGACGTTCCGCCTCCTCGACGACGTCGTCGGGTGGGACCAGGACGAGGTGCGCGACCTCGTCGGGTTCACCTCGGACGAGGGCGTCCGCCTGGCCAACAGCGGATCGTCGCCGGAAGGCCCGACCAGGACCGAGCTGCTGCCGTGGTTCCCCGACCCGCGCCTCGCACCCGGCTGCCGACCGCACGCCTGGTACCTGGTCGCGGGGAGGCGCCTGCTGCGCCGCGACGCTTGCTCGGGCAGTTGGCGACCGGTGTGGGAACCGTGGTGCGACCCCCGGCTGCTGCGCGCGCCGATCGCGGTCGGCGCGCGTGGCCACCGGCTGGTCGTCGTGGACTCCGGCCGGGTCTTCGTGTGGCGCAACGAGGGCGACCACCTCGTCGGCGTGGTCCACCTCGACGGCGCGCGGCTGGCCGCGCCCGCGGCGGACGACCAGGTGCTGGTCACCCGCGCCGGCGACACCCGCCTGTGGCGGTTCGGCGCGGACGGGCGGCCGCACGGCGTGCTGCGCACCCACGTCGAGGGCGAGATCATCGGACTGCGCACCGGACCCGGTCACACCGTCTGGCTCCTCACCGACGACGGCGAGCGCCTGCGGATCTACCGGGGTCGCCAGTTCGAACCGTCCGATGTGGACGAACTCGCGGCCGGACTGCCGCCGAGCGGGCTGGTGGCCGCGGACGACGACGGGTTCTGCCTCCGGGAGAACGGGCCGGACGGCCTCGCGACCACCTGCTACACCTGGCTCGGCGAGCCCCTCGCGGAACCGTCGCCGCCGACCGGCCGGTACGTGCCCGACGGCGACTTCGTCACCGAGAAGATCGACAGCGGCATCTCGCGCTGCCGGTGGCACCGCGTCCGGGTCACCGCGGACGTCCCCGCGGGCACGGCGGTGTCCGTGTCGGTCGTGGTGTCGGAGGACGGCGTCTTCGCCGACAGCGACTGGCAGACCGCGCCGTCCGGCGTCACCGACTTCCTCGTCGACCAGCCGCCCGGCCGCTACCTCACCGCGCGCGTCCGGCTGTCCGGTGACACCGGCTCCACCCCGGTCCTGCACCGGATCCGACTCGACTTCCCGAGGACGACCAGCGCGGACCTGCTGCCCGCCGCCTTCCGGCAGGACCCGGCGGCGGACGACTTCACCGAGCGGTTCCTGTCGCTGTTCGACGCCACGCTCGCCGAGGTCGACCAGGTGATCGAGCGCTACCCGGCGCTGCTCGACCCGGCCGGTGTCCCCGACCGGGCGCTGCCCTGGCTGGCCGGGCTGCTCGGCCTGGCGTTCGAGTCCGGCTGGGACGCCGCCACCCGGCGGGAACTGCTCGCCAGGGCGCCGGAGCTGTACCGGCGGCGCGGCACGCCGTGGGCGGTGGCGGAGGCGGTGAGGATCGTGTTCGGCGTCGAGCCGGTGCTCGACGAACTGGCGGACGAGCGCCGCTGGGCGCAGGTCCGCTCGACCGCGAGTCCGCGGGGCGCGCCCGGTCTCGGGTCGGTGCGGCTGTTCGGCCGCTCCGCGAGCCGGTTCCGCGTCGGCGGTTCGGCGTTGGGCGCGGCACCACTGCGCGCCTTCGGCGACCCCGACACCGACCCGTTCACCGAGCACGCGCACCGGTTCCGCGTGCTGGTACCCGCGGGGGAGGTCGACGAGGACGCGCTGCGGCGGGTCGTCACCCGGCAGGCCCCCGCGCACACGAGGGCGTCGGTCCGCACCGGCGGCGCGGGCTTCGTGGTCGGCACCCGGTCGGCCGTCGGGGTCGACACCGCGTTCGTGCCGCTGCCCGCCCCGGTCGTGGGCGGTTTCCGCCTCAACCACGACGGGGTGCTGCGACCGGGCCCGAGAGGCGCCCGCCAGGGCGTGACCGTCGGCGTGGTCTCCGCGGTCGGCATCCACACACAGGTTTCTTGAGAGGACACAGGCGATGACCGAAGTATCGACACCGACGCAGACCGGCCACAGCGAGTTCGACGTCCCGCCGCTGCGCCGGCTGCGGTACTTCCACGGGCAGCTGCTGTCCGCGCGGGACTTCCAGCGGGAGCAGGAGTACTTCCGCGAGAAGCTGAAGCTGCGGATGCGCTGCCTGCTCGGGTACGGCGTGGTGTGCGGGCTGCTCGTGGAGCCGGTGGTCCCGGACCACGGGGTCGACGACGCCCCACCCGACAAGGCTCCCGAGGGCGGCGACTCGCCCGGTGGGGACGACAAGACCTCCGGGCGCCGCAGGGCGAAGGTCCGGATCACCCCCGGACTGGGGATCGACTGCGACGGCAACGAGGTCGTCGTCCGCGGCAGCTGCGTGGTCGACCTGTGGGAGGCACTGCCCGAGGGCGAGCGCGACGCCGACACCGTCTGGATCGGGGTCGAGTACTGCGAACGGGCCGTCGAACCGACGAGGACCGTCCACAACAGCAGCTGCGCGGACACGTCCGACTGCGAGTTCGGCTGGACCGACGAGGGCTACGTCGTGCGGGTCACCAGCGAGCGGCCGCCGAAGGACGAGCGGTGCGACACCTGCTGCTCCCGCTGCGCGCACAAGGTGCTGTGGCTGGCCAGGATCGACGGCCTCCACGGGCACGGACCCCTCAGCCCGCGCCAGATCCACCTGAACGTCCGCCGCCCGTTCGGCAGGCGCGTGCCCACCGTCATCACCGGCGTCAACTGGATCCACGGCTACACCTACACCGTCGCCGAGGCCAAGGAGCTGCTCGGCACCCAGAAGGACACCGGCGGGCTCGTCGTCCGGTTCTCCGACGACATCCGGGTCGACAGCCTCCAGCAGGGCGTCGTGGAGGTCCAGGTGATCGAGGGCGGCGCGGGCCGCAACGCCGACACCTGGTACATGGGCGGGAAGTTCGAGGAACCCGGTGACACCGGGGACGAGTTCACCCGGCGGTTCCGCTACCGGCAGACCACCCGCGAGACGCTCCAGGACGGCGACCGGGTCATGATCACCGTCCGCGCCGCGTTCATCCTCGACCGCTGCTGCCGCCCCGTCGACGGGACCAACGTCGGCGGCAAGGTCCCGTACATCGGCAGGGGCCGCGAGGCGGGCGCGGACACCGACGAGCCCGACACGGACGTGCCGGACGCGCAGGGCGAGCACGGTGGCCCCTGCGCGCTGCCGCCCGGTGGCGTCGGCCCGTGGACCTCGGGCACCGGCGCGGGCGGCGACGTCTTCGAGAGCTGGTTCTTCATCACGGAGGAGCGTCGATGACCGCCGCGACCACCACGTCGACCGCGAAGGCGGACTGCGGCTGCGGGTGCGGAGGCGCGTCCAAGCGGCCCTCCGCGTTCGTCCGGCCGAGGTTCTTCGCGGGCCAGCTGCTCACCGAGGACGACCTGGGCCTCCTGGTCGACTACGTGACCGGGAAGGCGCGGCTGCACAACAGGACGGTGCTGGGGCCCGGTGTCGTCTGCGGCCTGGAGGTGAGCTGCGACCCGTGCGGCGGCGGGTTCGTCGTCGTCCACCCCGGCCACGCGCTCGACTGCTCCGGCAACGACATCGTGCTGGGCTGCAAGGAGAAGGTCGACGTGGCGGCGCTCGTGCGCGAGCAGCGGGTCAGGTCGGTCGGCGTCGACTGCGGCGACGGGTGCGACGACGGGGAGCGCCGCTACGGGCTGTACGTCCGCTACGAGGAGCTGCCGGTCGACCCCGTGGCGCCGTTCGCGACCGAGGAACCGTGCCCCGGACCGGGGTGCGTGCCGTCCCGCATCCGCGAGGGTCTCCGGTTCGTCGTCAAGTGCGCCGACACCGACGACCACCGGTACAACCCCGGCACCCGGCTGCTCACGAGCATCGGCCCTCTGGACAAGTACGAACCGGTCCGGGCCAGGAGCACGCGGCTGGAGCTGTACCTGGACGCGGTGGTCACCGCGAGGGCCCTCGGCGTCCGGCCGATCAGGTTCGACGCCGCCGACGCCGAGCGGTACGAGGTCAACCTCGGCCTGCTGCGGCAGATCGGCGAGGGCACCCCGACACCCGAGGTCGCCGCCGCGGTGACCGAACAGGTGCGGGGCCTCGCGAGCGCGGTGGCGCGGTACGACACCCACGACAGCGCCGGGCAGGCGCGGATCAGGGAGGAGTTCGGCGGCCGGCTCGGCGAGGTCGACACGGCCCGCGAGGTGCTCGGCACCGCCTGCGAGCGGTTGTCGGGCGCCAAGCCGGAGGAGGTGTGGCCCGACCCGGTGCGCCGGTCCATCGGTGTGGCCGTGATCGCCGAGACCAGGGCCAGGGTCGTGCCGAAGGACCCCGGCACCGACGCGCCGCTCGAAGTCCGCCTGCTGGCGCAGGGAACGCCCGTCGGCGACGCGCTCCAGGTCGAGTTCCGCGACGACCTGGTCAAGATCCGCGAGTGGCTCCTCGGCCGCCTCGACCGGGCACCGGGGGTGGCGGACTGCTCGTTGCGGGACCTGGTCCGGAGCACACCGCTCCCGCGGCTGCTGCCCGCCCCGGAACCGGGCGGCGACCGGCGGCTCACGGGCACCGACCTCGGCCAGATCGAGGAGGCCGCCGCCCGGCTGACCGCCGCGCTGACGAGGTTCGTCACCGATGCCGCGTGCGCGACGCTCACCCCGCCGTGCACCGACTGCGCGGACACCGACGTGCTGCTCGCCCACCTGGAACTGGACGACTGCGACGTGGTGCGGGTGTGCTCGGCGAACCGCGAGCAGGTGCTGCCGGGTGGTTCGTCGTACGGCGAGTGGCTGCCGAAGCTGTACCGGCTGCGCGAGCTGGCCGAGCGGCTGTGCTGCCAACCCGTCGCGGTGTACCGGCCGCCGACGGTGCCGCCGGACGACCCGGTGTCGCGGCCCTACGCGCCGGGGCTGCTCGACCCGTGGGAGCGCACCGGTGACCTGGAGACGATGTGGAAGCTCCTGCTCCGGCCCGCACCGGGCGAGACCCCGCCGAAACCGCTGCACGAGCAGGTCTACACGGTGCCCAGCGAGGTCACCGACACCCTGCACGAGCTGAGCGTGCTGCGGGCGCAGATCCGGGACCTGACCGACACCGTCGAGTCCCTGCACGCACAGCTGGACTCCGCTCGCGACCAGGTCGGGCAGGTGCGCGAGCAGTTGCCCGAGCGCCTCGGTGAGCGCCTGGACGAACTGGAGAGCGCGCCGCCGCCGAGCACCGAGAAAGCGGAGGCCGAGAAGGAGGAGCCCGCGAAGAAGGAGGAGCCGGCGAAACCACCGGCCCGCCGCACCCGGTCGAGCAGGGCGCAGAAACCGCGTTCGGGTGAGTCGTCATGACCGTTCCGGTGCGTCCCTCCTTCCACGAGGGGCAGGTCCTCGCCGCGGCCGACCTCGCGGCCACGGTCGGGCACGCGCGGTCCGCCGCGGCCCGGCACGCCCGCCTCCTGCACGACTGGGGCATCGCCGACGGGCTCGGCCTCACCGAGGAGAACCGGACCGACCCGGTGACGGGAGACCGGTTCGTCGAGGTGACCGTGTCCGCCGGGCTCGCCGTCGACGGGACCGGTCGCGAGCTGGTCGTCCCGGAGCCGGTCGTGCTCGCCGAAGCCGACTTCGCCGCCGTGAACGGCGCCGACCAGCCGACGACCGAGCCGTACCCGGTGTTCCTCGCCGCGGCGGAACGGGTCCCGAGCACCGCCGGGCTCACGTCGTGCGGCGGCAACGGCGGGCCGACCAGGGTGGAGGAGTCCTTCCAGGTCCTGTTCGGCAGGCTCGGCGACGAACTCCTGGTCGCCGAGCAGCGGCCACCCGCCGTCGGCGACCCGCCCGCGGACCCGCCGGTCCGGTGGCTGGTCCTGCTCGGGTACGTCCAGTGGACCGACGGGCACTTCACCGACACCACGACCACCGCCCGCGGCGTGGACGTCCGCCACGCCGGGGTTCGCGCGGACACCGTGTCGGCCGGGTCGGGCACGCTGGCCCTGCGGACCCGCCCCGAGGCCAGGGAGGGGCAGCCCGCGCTGGTGCTGTCCGGCGAGGACCCGCCGAGCCTGGTCTTCGGGCTGTACCGGGGAACCGGCTCGGTGAGCCCGCTGATGACCGTGGCGGCCAACGGGAACCTGACCGTCGCGGGCAGCTTCTCCGGCCGGATCTCGGCGGGCAGCGTGCTCGCCACCTCCGGCACCGCCTCCGACGGGATGCTGCTGCCCCTGCCGACCGGGGTCAGCCCGGAAGAGGTCGCCGACGGCCGGGTCGTGGTGCACGTGTACGTCACGCCGAGGGTGCCGCCCCCGGCGACCGACAGCGCGTTGCAGATCCCGGTCGAGGCCGTGGTGGACACCGACCGCAGGGTGCGGTGCAGGCTGCGCCTCTACGACCCGACCGCGTCCCCGCCGCAGGTGTTCGAACGTCCCGGCGCGGTCGACTACCTCGTGCTGGTCACGGTCGCGGCGACGAACGGAGGGGGCTGACATGACGCTGTCCGTGGTGTACGTGCCCGACACCGGCCACGTCGTCGGCGCGCTCGGCGTGACCGGGGCGCCCGCGCCGGACGACGTCGGCGCGCTCGTCG
>DATMCA010000947.1:0-9550 GCA_035559015.1 Umezawaea sp.
GCCGTGGAACAGGGCGAACGGCGGGTACGATGTGGCGGACCCCGTCGTTTAGGTCGCGCGGAGAGGACGCCATGCCCGACCACCAGCGCGCCGACGCCCGGCGCAACTACGCGCTCATCCTCGCCGTGGCCCAGGAGGAGGTCGCCGCCCGGGGCGCGAACGCCTCCCTGGAGCAGATCGCCCGCACGGCGGGGGTCGGCTCGGCGACCGTGCGCAGGCACTTCCCGACCCGCCGCGCGCTGCTGGAGGCGGTGTCGCACGAACGGATCGAGGCGCTGGTCGTGCGGGCCAGGGAGCTGACCGACCGGGACGACAGCCGGGACGCGCTGCTGGAGTGGCTGCGCGACCTCGTCGACTACTGCGTCGCCGCGCGGGGGCTGGCGGCGGCGCTGGCGTACGACGGCGACATGGCCGACCCGCTGCACCAGAACTCCTGCGCGGCGATGCTGGAGGACTCGGCCGGTGCCCTGGTGCGCCGGGCCGAGCGGGACGGCGTGGTGGCGGCGGGCGTCACCGTCTCGGACCTCATCACGCTGGTCGTCGGCATCGTCCTGGCCACGGAGCACCACCCCGACGCGTCCGGCCAGGCGAACCGGCTGTTCGGGCTGGCCGTGACGGGGTTGAGCCCGCGCGGCTAACCGCGGGCGTCCCACCAGTCCAGCACCCGCGTCGCGTGCAGGGTGAGCCACTTCGACGGTTCCCCGGCGGGCACGTCGACCTCGAACCACACGAGGCCGGGGTCCCGGTCGGTCTGGAGCCAGGAACCGTCCGGCTGCCTGGCCGCGCGGACCAGCTCGACCGCCTCGGCCATCCGCGGGTCCGGCGCCGTGCCGTCGACCAGTGACGCCCGGCGGAAGTGGTCGGACGCGTTGAGCACGTCGCAGAACCAGCGCATCGGGTAGGCGAACCGGCTCACCCGCTCCGCCACCGGCTCGCCGGTCGTGAGGCGGCGGAAGAGCCCGCGCCGCAGCAGGTACTCCTCACCGGAGCGCCGGGCCTCCCGCGTCGCGCCCGTGCCGCCGGTCGCGACCTCGTGCGCGAGCAGACCCTTGAGGGAGTTGAGGGTCGAGTGGATCGAGGACCGCTTCGAGCCCTCGACCCACTCGCAGTTCCAGCCGCCGTCCGGCAGTCGGTGCTCGACGAACCAGTCGGCGATGCCCTCCACGTCCACGCCGAGCCACACGCCGTTCGCGAGCGTCCAGGCGTTGATGCAGCAGTCGACCTCGCCGCCCCAGTACGGCAGGCCGTCGTACTCCCACCGGCTGTTCTCGGCGAGGAGTTCGGCGGTGCGCCGCTCGCGCAGCACCGCGGGGTCCAAGCCCCATTCCCGCAACGAGTTGAGCGTCCACGTCGTCGCGGTCCACGGCTGGCCCCCGCCACCCTGGAAGTCGTGGCCCGCGGGGAAGAACGCGCCGCCGGCCCACTGGCCGTCGGGGTCCTGGAGCGCGAGGAGCCGCGCGCCGAACCCCTCGGTCGCGACCTTCGCCCGTGTCGCCTCCCAGACCTCGGGCGGTGCGCCGAGGAGGTCGCGTTCGACCTGCCAGCGCAGGGCCGGGTCCGCGTCGAGGAGCCACGTGAGCAGGGCTTCGTCCGGCATGGGGAGCGACCCTAGGCGAGGCGGAGGACCGCGTCCAGACCGCGGTCGCGGGTCGCGGACCGCTCGGTGGGCAGCAGGTAGACCGGCATCCCGACCTTCGCCGCCGCGCCGTCCTTGAGCGGGTCGTCGCCGACGAACAGCACCGACGCGGGTGCCAGGTCGAGCTTGTCGCACGCCAGCGTGAACAGCGCCGGATCGGGCTTCTCCACGCCGTGCTCGCACGACAGCACCACGGTGTCGAGCAGGTCCAGCACACCCGCGTCGGCCAGCGCGGGCCGGATGTCCCAGCCGATGTTGCTGACCACGCCGACCTTCGTGCCGCGGTCGTGCAGCGCGGTGATCACCCGCGCGGTGTCGGGGTACGGCCGCCACGCCGCCGGGTCGGTCAGCGCCCGGTAGATCGCGCCGACCACCTCCTTGCTGTACGGGCCCGCCTCGGAGATGAGGGCCGTCCACACGGCCCGGTGGCGCTCGCGGGAGACGTCGCAGCCCTGTCGGGCCGCGATCCCCTCCGGCGAGTCCACGACGGACAGGACCCGCGTGATCGTCTCGTCGCCGACGGAATCGCGGGCGGGGTCGAGCACGGACCTGTCGTCGAACAGGGTGCCGGAGAAGTCGAACAGCACTCCGTTGAACACGATGGCGGCCTCCACTCGGTTTACCGGTGGGCTGCCCCGAACGCTACCGCCGCCAAACCGCCGGTGGGGGTGGACTTTCCCGCCCCCACCGGCGGTCACGCCTACGCGGAGGCGATGGCGAACACGTGCAGCCCGCCGTTCGCGGGCAGCTTGACGCTCTTGAGCACCTTGCCCTCGGGAGCGGTGTACGTCTTGGTGGCGAAGATGTTCGTCACCACCTGCTCGCTGCCGCCGCCGATCTGGTTGCGGTACGGCGTCTTGGCCACGACCACGTTCCCGTACGCCGGGTTCTGCGAGCCGCCGCCGAGGGTCCAGTCGCTGAACCCGAGGTCGATCGGCGCGCTCGTGCCGTCGGTGAACGTCACCGTGCCCGCCGCCGTGCGCGCCCCGTCCGCCGCCGCACCGATGAACGACAGCCTCGTGCCGCTCACGTCGATGGTCTGACCAGCGGCGACGGCGTTGTCAGCCCGGTCCTCCGGCGAGTCCGGCCAGACGAAGGACAGGCCGTCGACGGTGCCCGTGGCACCGGCGCTGAGACCGGCCGCGGCGAGGGCCTGCCGCGAGTAGCTGTACCCGCCGCCGTCGAAGTCGGCCTCCTCGGAGCCCTTGTCGTCGGAGACGCCGATGTTGTTCACCGCGGCCAGCATGCTGCCCGGCGGAGCCACCTTCACCGTCAGCGGCAGCACCACGGGCGCGGCCCCGGCGACGTTCACCGTGGCCGTGGCCGAGTAGAAGCCCTGAGGCGTCCCGGCCTCGGTGGAGATGGTGAACTTCGCGCCCGCCTCGGTGATCGGCACCGTGCCGGTGGCGGGCGTGAAGATCAGCGCGCTGTCACCGGTGATCGTGTAGGTGACCGCCGGATCGCCGTCGTAGAGCCGCTTCGCCTGCACGGCCGCCTCGATCGACCCGCCGGGGGCCAGCGTCGGGCTGGTCGGCGACACGGTCAGGTAGAACGGCTGCGAGTGGTCGATCGGCTGTTCGCCGTCGCGGAACGACGGCGGCGCGTCGGCCGGGTTCGAGCCCCACGCGGTGTTCGCGGTCGTGCCGAGGACGTAGTCGAGCTTGCCGCCCTTCTGCACGAACGACTCCGGCAGCCACGGCTTGGTGGACGTCCTGCCGTTCACCTTGAGCGACTGCACGTACGGTGCGTCGGCCGCGGCCTGCGGGGCCGTGATGGTGATGTCCCGGCCGCCGTCCCGGTTGACCTTGATCTTCGGGAACAGCGGGCTGCCCAGCACCAGTTCGGCGCGCGAGGACACCTGCGGGTACACGCCCAGCGCGGCGAACACGTACCAGGACGACATGGCGCCGAGGTCGTCGTTGCCGGGGATGCCGCCGGTCTTGTTGCCCCACATGGTGTTCAGCACCTGGCGGATCGTCTGCTGGGCCTTGTGGGGTTGGCCCGTGTAGGCGTAGAGCCACGGCGTGCCGATGGACGGCTCGTTGTCCAGCGCCGCCTTGTCCGGGCCCGCGTTGCTCAGCGCCCAGCTGCCGTCGGCCTGGTGGAAGAAGGTGTCCAGGCGCTGGTTGAAGCGGTCGCGACCGCCCATCGACTCGACCAGCCCGGCCACGTTGTGCGGCACCATCCACGTGTACTGCGCGGACGTGCCCTCGACGAACCCGTTCTCCGTGCCGGGCGCGAAGTCGCGGACCCACGTGCCGTCGGCGTTGCGGTTGCGGATGTACCCGCCGGTGCTGTGCGCGACCGGGTCGAAGTTGTTCTGCCACCACTGGGAGCGCTCGGCGAACACCTTCGCCGTCGCCGGGTCCTTCACGTCCTTCGCCAGCTCCGACAGGGCGAAGTCGGCGGTGGACATCTCCAGCGTCTCGGCCGCGCCGCCCCAGGCGTTCGACACCGACGGCATGTAGTGCTCGTCCAGGTACTTGTCGAGCGACGGGCGCTGGCCGACCGACATGACCGCCCAGCCGTCCCGGCTCAGGTCCAGCGCCGTCGGCACGGTCGCGGCCTTGACCAGGGAGTTCAGCGCGGACCTCACGTCGAAGTCGGTGCCGCCGAACGCGTGGATGCCCGCCAGGGCGGGAGCGGACGGGTCGCCGTTCATCACGTGCGTGCCGCCGGAGGCGTGCGTCCACCGGTCCCAGACGCCGCCGTTCTGGTCGGCCTGGTTGAGCAGCGACTGCGCGATGTCCGAGCCGACGTCCGGCTCCAGCAGCGTCAGGAGTTGGAGCTGCGAGCGGTAGACGTCCCAGCCGGAGAAGGTGCCGTACTGGACCTCCTGCTTCCTGGAGACCTTGTGCGGCTTGCCGTCCATGCCCCAGTACTCGCCGTTGACGTCGCTGAAGACGTTGGGGTGCAGCAAGGCGTGGTACAGCGCGGTGTAGAACGTGGTCCGCTGCTCGGCCGTGCCGCCGCCGACCTGGATGCGCTTGAGCTGCTTGTTCCACGCCTTCACGGCGTTGTCGCGGGTCTTCTCGAACGTCTGCTTCGGCGGGTTCTCGTCCTTCAGGTTCGCCTTGGCGTTGTCCAGGCTCACGTAGGAGATGCCGACCTTGACGTTCGTGGTGGGGCTCTTGGCGGTGTCGAAGCCGATGTACGCGCCGGAACCCTTGCCCACCAACGGCCACCCGGCCGTGCCGTAGGTCGTGGCGCCGGTCGACGTGGTCGCGCCGGGCGTGACGACGTTGTCCTGCCAGGTGCCGACGGACGTGAACGGCTGGTCGAACTGGGCGACGAAGTGCAGCGTGTAGTAGCTCCGCCTGCCGACCTGGTTGATGTAGCCGCAGAAGTTGCCGCTGGTCACGGACCCGGTGACGGTGCGGGTCGCCGCGTCCACGGTCACGTCCGACGCGGTGCTGCCGACCTCGGAGTTCGCCGTGCGGATCAGCATCGTGCCGGGCTTGTCGGCGGGGAACGTGAACCGCCCGGACCCGGTGCGGGTCGTCGCGGTCAGCTCCGCCTTGGCGCCCGAGTCGAGGCCGACGGTGTAGTGCCCCGCCTTGGCGACCTCGTTCTCGTGCTTGAACGTGCTGGCGTACACCGCGTCCGTGCCGTCGGCGGCGGGAGAGGTCGTCACCGTGCCGACGTGCGGGAAGAAGGGGATGTCACCGGAACCACCCGCGCAGCCGGTGCCCGACATGTGCGTCAGGCTGAACCCGCGGACCTTGTTGACGTCGTAGTGGTAGCCGCCGGGTGCCGGGGCGCGCGTCGCGTTGCCCCGCGTGAGTTCGGGGCTCCACGCCAGCATGCCGAACGGCGCCACCGCTCCGGGGAAGGTGTTGCCGAGGTTCGTCGTGCCGATCAGGGGGTTGACGAGGGATGCGGGATCTTCGGCCAGTGCCGCGGGGTCACCGAGCGCGGCAGGGGCGGAGCAGACGCCGAACACGAGCGCGGCCGCGGCCAAAACGGTGGTCAGGACACCTCTTCGCTGCATGGACGCGGACCATACCCACGGTCACCGGCCAACTCCAGACGGTGAAGAATTCTTGTCGTCAAGCAGACAAGGCTCGGGTGTAGGCGTCGGGATCGGACGCTCCTTCCGTCGCGACGCAGAGCACCGAACGACCGGGCGTGCCGTCCGCCCGCCACGCCGCCAGCGTCGCCGCCCCGCACTCGCCGATCGTCAGTCCCGCGACCGCCAGGTCGCGCATCGCCTGTGCCGCTTGATCATCCGTCACGGTGATCGTCCCGGACAGACCGTGCAGCAGCGTCGGCCACGCCACCGCCGACGGCGTCGCGCAGTCCATTCCGGCCATCGACGTACCGGGGGTGTCCACGGCGGCCATCCGGCCTACGACGATCGACGCGGTCACGCACGCGGCGGTGGCCGGTTCGACCGCTATGACCGCTGTGCCCGGTCGTTCGTGGACGGCCCAGCGCACCGCCGCGGCGGCCAACGACCCGACCCCGGTCGGCACCAGCAGCACGTCCACGGGGACGTCGATCTCGCGGAACAGCGTCGAGTACCCGTCGATGACCCACTCCGGCGGCCCGGTGGTGGGTTCCAGCGCCGTGTCCGCCACCAGGGCGACGCCGGGCTCGGACGCCGCTCGTGACGCCAGCGCGACAGCGGTGTTGTAGTCGCCGTCCACCCGCACCACCTCCGCGCCCTCGGCGGCGATCAGGTCCGCCCGGCCCGCGCTCGTCACGGCGGGCAGGTGGATCCGACAGCCGAGCCCGCGCTGCGCCGCCACCCGCGCGACCGCTCGACCGTGGTTGCCCGCGCTGGCCGCGACCAGCACGCGGGTGTCCGGGTGCGCGCGCAAGGTGCGTTCGACCGCCCAGGACGCCCCGAGGATCTTGAACGCGGGCAGGCCGAACCGGTCCGACTCGTCCTTCAGCAGCACCCCGTCCACCGCGCGGATCGGCGTGGGCCGGTAGCCCGGCAGGGCGTGGTGGAACGCCTGCACCTCCGGCCCGGCGGGCGGCGGCACCGCCTCGGGGCGGAAGTGCGGGTTGGGCGTGAACGTCAACGGCAGAATCCCTTCGCGGTCGCGACGAGCGCGCGGGCGCACTCGACCGTCCCTTCGAGACCAACCCACTCGACCTCGGCGTGCGCGCCGTCACCCGGAGGTCCGAAGAGGACGGTCGGGATCCCCGCCGCCGAAAGGAAAGCCGAGTCCGCCCAGTACGACGCGCCCGCCAGTTCGGCGGGCCTGCCCAGTGCTCCGCTCACCGCGGCCACGACCTCGCCCACGAACCCGTGGTCCTCGTCGGTCTCGAACGGCTCGCGCGCCAGCGTCGTGCGGCTGGTGGCCGTCACGTCGCACGACGCGAGCAGTTCGGCCACGTCGCGCTCCACGTCCGCCACCGACTCGCCGGGCAGCGTGCGGCGCTCGATCGTCAGCACGCACAGGTCCGGCACCGTCGACTCCTCCCGGCCGCCGGTGATCAGCGACGCGTGCAGTGTGCCCGGTCCCAGCCGCGGGTGCTCACGCGCACGCAGCTCCTCGTTGAGCCGGTCCAACGCCACCAGCACCGGACCGGTCTTGAGGATCGCGTCCTCGCCGAGGTGCGGTCGCGATCCGTGGGCGGCCTTCCCGACCACCCGGATCTCGGTCCAGACGAACCCCTTGTGCGCCGTGACGACGGTCAGTTCCGTCGGTTCGCAGACGATCGCCCCGTCGGCCGTGACCCGCTCCAGCACCTGCTGGACACCGGTGCTGGAGTGCTCCTCGTCCGACACCGCCGCCACGACCACCTCACCGCCGATCCCGGCCCGGTCGGCTTCCCGGCACGCGATCAGCGCGGCGGCCAGCCCGGCCTTCATGTCGTACGCCCCGCGGCCGTACAGCCGGTCGCCGTCGACCCGCACGCCCAACGGCTCGGCGTGCCCGACCGTGTCGAGGTGCCCGCACAGCAACAACGTCCGCCCACCACCGGTCCGGTTGGACCGCACGACCACGCTCGGCCGCCCCGCCGTCCCCTCCACCACCTCGACTAGCAACCCGGCCCGCCGCGCCCAGTCCGCGACGAACCCGGCGATCTCCCCCTCACCGGCCGCACCCGGCACCAGCGAGGGGTTCACCGAGTCGATGGACACCAGGCTGGTCAGCAGTTCCACCACATCGCGCTCCACGCCCCGATCCTGTGGCCGCCAAGGGGTTAAGCACAAGTTATGGCTTCTTCGTCCGACGTAAGCGATGCTTATCCCGTGGACCCGCGCCTGTTGGCGACCTTGGAAGCGGTGGTGCGCACCGGCTCGTTCGCCGCGGCCGCCGCCGAACTGGGTTACAGCGCCCCCGCCGTCTCCCAGCAGATCGCCGACCTGGAACGCCGCGTCGGCCTCCGGGTCCTGGAACGCAGACCGGTCCGCCCCACCCAGGCGGGCCAGGTGCTTCTGGACGCCGAACTCTGCCTCCGGTCGGTGCTCGCCACCGCAACCGCGGAGTTGGACGCCGTCCGCGACGGCACCGCGGGCCAGGTCCGCCTGGGTGCCTTCGCGTCAGCCGCCGCCCACGTCGTCCCCGGTGCCCTGGCCCGGTTGCCCGGTGTCCGGGTGGCTCTGCGGCAGGTCGAGACCGACGCCGCCTACACCGCGTTGTCCCGCGGCGACCTGGACCTGGCCCTCACCTTCGACTACGCCCTGGACCCCGTACCAACCCCCGCCGGCCTGCACCGCACGCTCATCGCCCGCGAGCCCGTCCTGGCGGTCCTGCCCACCTCGCACCCGCTCGCCGCCAACCCGACCTTGGACCTCGCCGACCTGGCGGGCGACACCTGGGTGGCCGCTCCCCAGTCCTGCCTGCGCCTCGACGCGGTCCGCGAACTGGCCGCCGTGCGCCCCGAACTGCGCTTCGAGGGCGACGACTTCCACACCGTCATCGGCCTCGTCGAGGCAGGCCTGTGCGTGGCCCTCCTCCCTCGCCTGTCCCTGCGCCACTCGGCCGCGTCCGTCGTCGCACGACCCTTGACCGGCACCCCGCTCACCCGCGACCTGCACACCACCCGCCTCGACACCAGACGCGCACCGCAGGTCGTCCTCACCCTCGAACGCCTGCTAGGGGAGGAGGTCCACCGCATCGACTACGGTCCTCTGCTGTGACCAGCATGTGGGGCTCGCCCGTGACCGCGAAGTGGAGCCGTTCCCGCCGCGACCCGGCCCAGGCCAGGTTCCTGACGATGGCGTCCCTGCGCTGGATGCTCAGGCACCGCGCCTACACCCCCTGGTACCTCGTCAGGTACTGGCGCCTGCTGAAGTTCCGCCTCGCCAACCCGCACATCGTGCTGCGCGGCATGGTGTTCCTGGGCAAGAAGGTCGACATCCACTGCCGACCGGGCTACGGACGCCTGGAGATCGGCCGCTGGGTCCACATCGGCGACGGCAACGCGATCCGCTGCCACGAGGGCTCACTGCGCATCGGCGACAAAGCCGTGTTCGGCAAGGACAACACGGTCAACTGCTACCTCGACATCGAGATCGGCGCGGCCACGCTGGTCGCGGACTGGGTGTACATCTGCGACTTCGACCACGTGACGTCGGACATCACGCTGCCGATCAAGGATCAGGGGATCGTGAAGTCTCCTGTGCGGATCGGGCCGGACACGTGGTTGGGGGCGAAGGTGACGATCACGCGGGGGAGCGTGATCGGGCGGGGGTGTGTGGTGGGGGCGCATGCTGTGGTGCGGGGTGAGGTTGCGGATTACAAGATCGCTGTGGGGATTCCGGCGAGGGTGGTTCGGGACCGGCGTGAGGATTATGAGGCCGATGCGGTGAGGCGCGCGGCGGTGGCGGACATGGCGCGCAAGGCGGCGGAGGCCTTGGAGAAGTCGAAGAAGGGTTAGGGGTTCCGGGCTTTGCCCGGTGCTTGATGGACGGCTAACGAGCAAGCGATTGACCAGTGATCAGGCCCAGTC
>DATMCA010000948.1:0-5331 GCA_035559015.1 Umezawaea sp.
CACGTCGTGCAGCTCGCGGGCGATCCGGGCGCGTTCCCCCTCCACCGCACGGCGTTCCGCCTCCGCCTGGTCGCGTTGCAGCGCCAGGACCCGCTCCCGCCCCTCCTCAGTCCGCAGCTTCCACGTCCTCATACCGTTGGCGGCCACGACGATCGGCACCAGGATCAGGAACGGCGCGTACTCGTTCGGCACGACCGGCAGGTCCCCGTCGGTGAAGAGCCCGACCACCACCACCGACACCAGCGCGCTGGCCAGCGTCGGGACCCGGTACGGGCTGTACGCGGCGGCGGTGTACGCGGCGATGACGCAGGCGTAGAAGGTGACGCGGGGTGCTTCCTCCGGGGTCAGCGCGGCGGCGAGCAGCACGACCCACAGCACGGCGAGCGGGTACCGGCGGCGGTGCGCGAGCGCCACCGCCGCCAGGACGGCCAGTACCGCCACCCAGGTCCGACCGTCCGACGGCGGCTCCTGGACCAGTTCCACGGGGCCGATGAGGGGCGCGTGGCGGTGCGGCACGTCACCGCGGTTGAGGGCGTACTCCACCGTGAAGGCGCCGACGACCAGCGCCAGGACCACGTCGAACACCCAGCCGCGCTTGGTCAGCGCGGGCAGCGGACCGCTCGGCCGGGTCCAGGCCCGCAGTCGGTCCACCACCCTCGTCGTCACCGGCCCATTCTGGCCGACCGGCCCGGACACGGGCATCCTCCTCGCGGCTCCCCCGCCCCGCACCGCCCGACTACGCCGCAGGGATGACTTCGCCGGGTCTCATCCCGGCGCGGTACCGGAAATCGCCCAGCTCGCCGACTCGCCGCGACCGGTCGCGCTCCTAGCGTCCTCCGGGCCCGATCCGAACCCACTGGGGAGACAGCGATGACCACACCACTGATCGAACTGCACGACGTGCGCCGGGAGTACGGCGACGGGCCGCCCGCGCTCGACGGGGTGTCGATCTCCGTGCGGCCGGGTGAGGCCGTGGCGATCCTCGGCCCGTCCGGCAGCGGCAAGTCCACGCTGCTCAACCTGGTCGCGGGCCTGGACCGGCCGAACTCGGGCACGGTGACCGTGGACGGCGTGCGGGTGGACCAGCTGGGCGAGGCCGCGTCCGCCCGCTACCGGAGGGCCACGATCGGCATGGTCTTCCAGTTCTTCAACCTGCTGGACGACCTGACCGTCGCCGACAACGTCGTCCTGCCCGCCCAGTTGGCGGGCCTGGACCGCGCCGAGGCGAAGGCCAGGGCGACCGACCTGCTCGGGAAGCTCGGCGTCGACCGGCACGCCGGTGCCTACCCCGGCAGGCTCTCCGGCGGTGAGCGCCAGCGCGTGGCCGTGGCCAGGGCGCTGGTGAACCGGCCCGCGCTGCTGCTGGCCGACGAGCCGACGGGCGCGCTGGACACCGCGTCCGGCGAGGACGTCAGCGCGCTGCTGGCCGAGCTGAACGCCGAGGGCCAGACCATCGTCCTGGTCACCCACGACCTCGCGCTGGCCCGCCGGTGCACCACCCGCACGATCAGCCTGGTCGACGGCCGGATCGCCGACGACGTCACCGCCGAGCCCGTCCGATGAGCGCCCTGGGGAAGGTGGTCCGCTCCGGCGTCGGCCGCAAGCGGGTGCAGACGGTCGTGATCGGCCTCGCCGCGGCGATGGCGGTGACCGCGTCGGTGCTCGCCGGGTCGCTGCTGGTGGCCTCCAGCGCGCCGTTCGACCGGGCGTTCGCCGAGCAGAACGGGCCGCACCTGACCGCGCAGTTCGACGCGGGCGCGACCACGGCCGCGGACCTGGAGGCGTCGAAGACCGCCGCGGGCGTCACGGCGGCGGCCGGTCCGTTCCCGATCACCTCGGCGGCCCCGACGCTCGACGTCGGGGCGAAGCTGCCGCCCATGACGGTCGTCGGCCGATCAGATCCCGGCGGGCCGGTCGACGCGGTGGAACTGGTCGAGGGCACGTGGGTCACCGGGCCCGGCCAGGTCGTGGTGTCGGCCGACTTCCGGATGCCGGACGTGCTGAGCCGCGCGTTCCGGTTCCCCGACCTGCCCGGTGCTCCCGAACTGGAGGTCGTGGGCGTCGCCCGGTCGATCAGCCGCACCGCCGACCTCTGGGTGTGGCCGTCGCAGGTCGCCGCGCTGACCCCCGCGGGCACGGCGGGCGGGTTCGAGGTGCTCTACCGGTTCGCCGACGCCGCCACGACCGAGCGGGTCGACGCGAGCGCCGCGGCCGCCGTCCCCGCCAAGGGGCTCAGCGGGACCCGGAAGTGGCTCGCCGTGCGGCAGGACGCCGTGAAGGAGGCCGCGCTGTTCGTCCCGTTCCTCGTCGCGTTCGGCGCATTGGGCCTGGTCATGTCCGTGCTCGTCGTCGGCAACGTGGTCGCGGGGGCGGTGGCGTCCGGGCTGCGGCGCGTCGGCGTCCTCAAGGCGCTCGGGTTCACGCCCTCGCAGGTCGTCCGCGCCTACGTGGCGCAGGCGTTGGTCCCAGCGGCCGTCGGAGTCGCGTTCGGCCTGGTCGCGGGCAACCTCCTGGCCATCCCCGTGCTCTCCGAGACCAGCGAGGTCTACGGCACCACGGTGTCCCCCGTCGCCCCCTGGGTCGACGTCGCCGTGGTCTCCGGTGTGCTGGGAGTGGTGGCGCTGACGGCGTGGGCGAGCGCGTGGCGCGCCGGACGGCTGCGCACGGTGGACGCGCTCGCGGTCGGCCGCACGCCCGGTGTCCGCCGGGGCCTGTGGGCGGCACGGCTGACCTCCCGGCTCCCGCTGCCGCGTCCGGTCACCCTCGGCCTCGCCCACCCGTTCACCCGGCCCGCCCGTGCCCTGGCGATGCTCGCGTCGATCGTGTTCGGCACCACCGCCGTCACGTTCGCCATCGGCCTGGGGGCGTCGCTGGCCGACGTGCAGGACGCCAGGGACCACACCACCGACGTCGTCATCGGCGCCGACCGGCCGGGCCCGACCGGCGCTCTGCCCAAGACCCTCGACGCGGCCGCGGTCGACGCCGCCATCGCGGCGCAGCCCGGCACCCTGGCGCACTACAGCACCTCCAGGCGCGAGGTGACCGTCGCCGCGTTCACCGGGTCGACCACGCTCATCGCGTTCGACGGCGACACGTCCCCCGGCGACTACCGGATGATCTCGGGCGAGTGGTTCGACGCACCCGGCGAAGCCGTTGTGCCGTCACCTTTCCTGAACCTCACCGGCGCGAAGATCGGCGACACGGTGACGCTGGACGACCGGGGCAAGCCCCTGACCGTCCGCATCGTCGGCGAGGTGTTCGACCTCCAGAACGACGGCATGCAGGTCTTCACCGACGCCGCGACGGTCACCGACCCGGTGGTGAGCAGTTTCGGCATCGCCGTGCGGCCGGGCACGGACGTCGCCGCCTACCTCGACGGGCTGAACGCCGCCCTGCGCCCGCTGGGCGTCACAGCGCGGGCCGGTGAGGAGGGGTTCAGCGACGTGCTCGTCACGATCGTCTCGCTCACGGCGTTCCTCACGCTGCTGCTGATCGCCGTGGCCGGGCTCGGCGTCCTGAACGGCGTCGTGCTCGACACCCGCGACCGCGTGCACGACCTCGGCGTGCACAAGGCGCTCGGCATGACACCGCGGCAGACCGTCCTGATGGTCCTCGCGTCGGTGGTGGTCGTCGGCGTGGTCGGCGGTGGTCTCGGCGTGCCGCTGGGCGTGGCCCTGCACGACGCCGTGCTGCCCGCCATGGGCCGGAGCGCGGGCACCGGGCTGCCCGCGTCCTCGTTCGCCGTCTACGGACCGGCCACCGCGGTCCTGCTCGGCTTGGGCGGACTGGCCATCGCGGTGCTCGGCGCACTGCTCCCGGCGGGCTGGGCGGCTCGGACCCGGACCGCCACGGCGTTGCGGACCGAGTAGCGGTCGTTCGTTCCACTCCGGTGGGAAAACCGGTTCCCAGCAAGGCACTGGCGGCAATTTCTACCACGTGGTAGAGATTGTGGGAGCGCTTCCACACTGCCTCCACCGTCGAAGTCAGGAGTCGGAAAATGACCGAACCCTCCGTGCAGCTCTACTCGGTCCGCGACGCGTTCGCGGTCGATCCGAACGACACCCTGCGACGGCTCGCCGCCATCGGCTTCACCCAGGTGGAGCCGTACGGGGTCCTGGAGAACGCCGAGGTCCTGCGGACCGGGCTGGCCGAGCACGGGCTCAGCGCGCCGACCGCGCACGCGCGGCTCGTGGGCGTCGAGCAGCCGCCGGTGTTCGCCGTGGCCGCCGAGTGCGGCATCGGGGTCGTCATCGACCCGTACATCGGCGAGGAGAAGTGGCAGGAGGCCTCGGACATCGCGGCCACGGCCAAGGCCCTGAACGAGGCCGCGGCCGTGGCGGCGGAGCACGGGGTGCGGGTCGGCTACCACAACCACTGGTGGGAGCTGCGGTCGCGGATCGACGGTCGGAGCGCGTTCGAGGTGCTCGCCGACCAGCTCGACCCCGCCGTCGTGCTGGAGGTCGACACCTACTGGGCGACGGCGGGCGGCGAGGACGCCCCCGCGCTGCTGCGCCGCCTCGGCGACCGGGTGGTGGCGATCCACGTGAAGGACGGCGGTCTGGACACCGAGGGGACCGGCCAGGTCCCCGCCGGACAGGGCAGCGTCCCGGTGGGCGAGGTGCTCGCGGCGGCGCCGAACGCGCTGCGCGTGGTCGAGTTCGACGCCTACGACGGTGACGTGTTCGCCGGGATCGCGGCGAGCCGCGCCTACCTAGCGGACGCCGACCGGTGAGCGCGCCGGTCGGCGTCGGCGTCATCGGCGCGGGTGTCATCAGCGACGCGTACCTGAAGAACCTCACGTCCTTCCCGGACGTCCGGGTCCTCGCCGTGGCCGACCTCGACGTGGCGAGGGCCGCCGAGCGGGCCGAACTGCACGGCGTGCCCCGCTCCGGCGGGGTGGCCGCGGTGCTCGGCGATCCGGACGTCGAGATCGTGGTCAACCTGACCATCCCGGCCGCCCACGTGGAGGTCGGGCTCGCCGTGCTGGACGCCGGCAAGCACGTGTGGACCGAGAAACCCCTTGCCCTGGACCGGGAATCGGCGCGCAAATTGCTGGATCGCGCCCAGGAGAAGGGTTTGCGGGTCGCGAGCGCGCCGGACACCGTGCTGGGCGCGGGTCTCCAGACGGCGCGGCGCGCGGTCGACGCGGGCCGGATCGGCGAACCGCGCACGGCGTTGGCGATCTTCCAGACACCGGGCCCGGAGTCGTGGCACCCGGCGCCGGAGTTCCTGTTCCAGGCGGGCGGCGGTCCGCTGCTGGACATGGGGCCGTACTACCTGACCACGCTGGTGCAGCTGTTCGGGGCGATCCGGCGGGTCACCGCCACCGCG
>DATMCA010000949.1:0-12596 GCA_035559015.1 Umezawaea sp.
GGGAGCGCCCGCCGAGGCGTTGAGGCACTTCGAACAGGCGTTGAAGCTGTGGGACGCGGTCGCGGAGGACCAGCGGCCGACGGACGTGACGGAACTGGTGCTGCTGAGCCGCGCGTCCTGGTCGGCGGGCACGGCGGGGCAGCCGGAACGCGCGCTCGCGTTCGCCCGGTCCGCGACCAAGGTCGTCGACCCGGCGGCCGACCCGGAGAAGGCCGCCGAGATGTGGCGGCGGGTCGCGCAGGCGTCGCAGGGCCTGGACGGGCACGACGAGGAGATGTACGAGGCCATCGACCACGCGTGGCGGCTCGTGGAGGACCGGCCCGCGAGCATGTCCCGCGCGTGGGTGCTGGCCGTGTCGGCGTCCTGCCTGCGCTACGCCCGTGACCTGCCGCTGGCGCGGGAACGCGCGGAGCTGGCCGTGCGGGACGGGCGCGCGTCCGGCGCGGCCGGAGCGGTCGCGGACGCGCTGGCCACGCTGGGGCTGCTGGACGGCAGCGAGGACCGCACCGAGTCGGCGCGCGAGCACCTGCTCGGCGCGATCGAGTGCGCGGTCGACGCGGACGCGGTCAACACCGAGCTGCGCGCGCGGTACTTCCTCGGGCTGCACCACTACGACCGGGGCGACCTGGCCGACGCGCTGCGCGTGTTCGAGGAGGCCTCGTGCCGGGCCAAGGTCAAGGGCATGATCTGGAGCGGTTTCGGGCTGGAGGTGCGGGTGCTCCAGGCGCTCACGCTGTACCACGTCGGCCGCTGGGACGAGAGCGTCGAAGCGGCCGAACCGCCCGGTCTGGCCGTGTCGAGCACGGTCATCGCGCGGCTCGCCGCGGTGGGCACGCACGTCGCCGTCAACCGCGGCGACTTCGAGCACGCCGAACGCCTGATCGGCGAACTCCGCAAGGACTGGCACCGGGACGTGCAGATCGCGCTGATCACCGGCGGGACCGGCGCGGAGCTGGCGCTGTGGCGCGGCAGGCCCGAGCAGGCCGTGGAACGGGTCGTGGACACCATCGACTGGACGCGCAAGCTGGGCGACGAGTGGCTGCTGGCCGGGATCAGGTTGGGAGCGCTGGGCATCGCCGCCCACGCCGACCAGGCCGCGAAAGCCCGTCGCCGCCGGGACAAGGCGGGTGAGGCGACCGCCGTCGCCGCAGGCCACCGCATGTCCGACCACGCCCGTGACACGGCCGCGAACGGCAGACCGCGCACCGGCGTCCTCGGCCCGGAGGGGCGGGCCTGGCTGGCGCGCGCCGAGGCCGAGCGCAGCAGGCTCACCGGAGCCGGCGACCCCGAGCTGTGGGCGCGCGCCGTGGCCGAGTTCGACTTCGGCATGGTGTTCGAGCGGGCCGAGTGCCGGTGGCGGCTGGCCGAAGCCCTGCTGGGCGCCGACCGCCGCGACGAGGCCGCCGTCCACCTGCGGGAGGTGGGCGAGTTCGCCCGGACCATCGGCGCGGCCCCGCTGCTCGACTCCGTCACCCGCGCCGCCCGCCGGGCCAGGATCACCCTGCGCGCCGACGAGGCCGAACCGCGCGACCACGTGGACCCGTTCACCCCTCGGGAACGCTCCGTGCTCGGCCTCGTCGCGCTGGGGCGCACCAACCGCGAGGTCGGCGAGGAGCTGTACATCAGCGAGAAGACGGTCAGCGTCCACCTCACCCGCATCATGGCGAAGCTCGGAGCGGGCCGCCGCGCCGAAGCCGTCGCCATCGCCTACGACCGCGGCCTTCTCGACCCGGACCAGGCCCGCTCCGAGCCCCGGACTAGGCCCGTTCCACCTTGATCCACAGCGCCGCGTCCGCCGTGGCGCCGTCCTCCGACACCCTGGCGCTGAGCAGCGACGGCCCCGGCGCGCTGCGGTACGGGTTGGACGGGAACCACTGGGTGTAGACGTCCCGCCACACGTACTGCAACACCTTCGGGAACTCGCCGGAGCTCTCGAACACCGCCCACGTCCCGGCCTCCACGTCCAGCGCGTCCAGGCCCTCCGGCACGTCGGCGCCGGACGCGACGGCGTAGTAGAAGTCCAGCTCGGTGCCCTCCTCGAAGCCCTCGTCGACGTTGACGCTGACGTTGAGCACCCCGGCGGGCTCCTGGTCCGACAGCGCCGCGATCCGGTCCCGCTCCTCCGGGTCCAGGCCCTTCACGAACTCGACGATCGCCGGGTTCATCCCCTCGTGCACGAGCGGTACCCGCTTCTTGCGGCCGACCACCCTGAACGCGTCCTTCTCCACGACCCGGTACCGCATGCTGCTGCTCCCTTCGACGACGAGGCGGAAGGACATCCGGGGCTGGGACCGCAGGGCCGCACCGGTCCTGCGCGCCTCACCCGGCCCGACGCCGTGCACGGCGCGGAACGCCCTGGCGAACGCCTCGCCCGAGCCGTAGCCGTACCGCACGGCGATGTCGAGCAGCGTCTCGCGCCCCTCCAGCACCTCGGCGCCCGCGAGGGTGAGCCGCCTGCGCCGGATGTACTCCGACAGCGGCACGCCCGCCAGCGCGGAGAACAGCCGCCGCAGGTGGTACTCCGACGTCAGCGCGATCCGCGCCAGGTCGGCCACCTCGATCGGCTGGTCGAGGTTGCGCTCGACGTGCTCCATGGCCTGGTTCAGCCGTTCCAGCACTCCGGCCTCCCTTCCTCGACACCAATGCTGCGGCCCGTCCACCCTGCCCGACCCGACAGTTCGTGCCCGCCCCGGTCGGGTCGTGCGACCACGGGAGGACCCCGCGTCATCCTCCGGGCTGAGTCCGGAGTGCGCGTCGGGAGTGATGTCCGCGCACGTGCCCGCTCCATAGGTTTTCCCCTGTCAGCGAGACGTTGAGCGAATGGGGCAGGGAATGTCTGCAGTGGTGTCCGAGACGGGCCGGGTTGGCACGCAAGCCGCCGTCGCCGCCTCCAGCCTGGTGAAGGTGTACGGCAAGGGCGACACCGCTGTGCGGGCGCTCGGCGGCGTGAGCGTCGCGTTCCAGGCCGGGAAGTTCACGGCCATCATGGGCCCGTCCGGCTCCGGCAAGTCGACCCTCATGCACTGCCTCGCGGGCCTGGACAACGTCGACGGCGGGTCCGTCCACATCGGAGGGACCGAGATCACCGGTCTCAACGACAAGGACCTCACCAAGCTCCGCCGCGACCGCATCGGGTTCGTCTTCCAGGCGTTCAATCTGCTGCCGACGCTGTCCGCCGAGGCGAACATCCTGCTCGGCCTCGAACTCGCGGGCCGCAAGCCCGACAAGCAGTGGTTCGACACCATCGTCGACGTGCTGGGCCTGCGGGACCGGCTGAAGCACAAGCCGTCCGAGCTGTCCGGCGGCCAGCAGCAGCGCGTGGCCTGCGCCCGCGCCCTGGTCTCCCGCCCGGACGTGGTGTTCGCCGACGAGCCGACCGGCAACCTGGACTCGCGCTCCGGCGCCGAGGTCCTCGACTTCCTGCGGATGTCCGTGCGCAAGCTCGGCCAGACCGTGATCATGGTGACCCACGACCCCGTCGCCGCGTCCTACGCCGACCGCGTCGTGCTGCTCGCCGACGGCCACCTCGCCGGTGAGATCCAGAACCCCACGGCCGACTCGGTGCTCTCCGCGCTCAAGCACCTGGGGGCGTGATGCTCAAGACGATCATCGCGGGCGTCAAGGCGCGCACCGCGCGGCTCCTGCTGTCGTCGATCGCCATCATGCTCGGCGTCGCCTTCGTCAGCGGCACGCTGGTGCTCGGCGACGGCATCACCGAGGGCATGAAGGACGAGTTCGCCAAGACCTCCCGCGGCGTCGACGTGTCGATGTCGCTCACGGGCCAGGCCCAGGGCCCGGAGGCCGAGTCCGGCATCAGCCAGGCCACGCTCGACAAGGTCCGCGCCACGCCGGGCGTGCAGGGCGCGGACGTCCGCAGCTACGTCTCCACCGCGCTGCTCACGTCCGGCGGCAAGGCCAAGCCCGCCAGCGCGGGCCCGCTCGCGTCCACGCCGGAACTGCGCGAGTACGACCTGAAGGACGGCCGCTTCCCCACGTCCCCCACCGAGACCGCGGTCGACGTGCGGGCGCTGGCCACGGCGAAGCTGTCCATGGGCCAGCAGATCACCCTGCTGGACAAGGACGACGGCAAGCACTCGTTCACCATCGTCGGCACGTTCGCCCAGGGCGCCAACTCGCTGTCGCTCGGCGGCAGCGAGCACCTCGTGGTGCTGCCCGAGGCGCTGCCCCCGCTCAGCGACAGGGTCCGCGGGTACGAGCTGGTCGCGAAGGCCGCTCCCGGCGTGACCCAGGAACAGCTCGTCGCGAACCTGAAGAAGTCGATCGGTGACGACCAGACCTACAAGTTCCAGACCGGCGAGCAGCTGACCACCGAGACCCTGAAGCAGATCAGCGAGCGCTCCGGTGAGTTCACCCAGCTGCTGCTCGCGTTCGCGCTGATCGCCCTCGTCGTCGCGGCCATGGTCATCTACAACACGTTCACCATCCTGGTCGCCCAGCGCACCAGGGAGCTCGCCCTCATGCGGTGCGTCGGCGCGAGCCGCGGCCAGGTGTTCGGCAGCGTCATCGCCGAAGCCGTGGTGATGGGCTTCTTCGCCTCGGTGATCGGCCTGTTCGGCGGGATCGGCGTCTCCGCGCTCATGCAGACCGTCATCGGGTCCTTCTCCGGCGACAACACGGTCGTCCGCCTGCCCGTCACCATCACCACGGTGCTCGCCGCGTTCGGCGTCGGCGTGCTGATCACGGTGATCTCGGCGGCGCTGCCCGCCCGCAAGGCGACCAAGGTCGCCCCGGTCGCCGCGCTGCGCGCCCAGCTCGACAGCGGCGAGGAGGTCGCCCGCACGGGCAAGCTGCGGATCGCGTTCGCCGTGCTCCTGGGCCTGGCGGGTGCCGGTGTCGTGTACCTCGGCATGGGCATGGAGGAGGAAGCGGCCCTGATCATCACCGGCTCCGGCACGATGCTGCTGCTGGCCATGGTGGTCACGCTCGGCCCGGTGCTCGTCGGACCGGTCAACCGGGTGCTCGGCGTCGTGCCGAGGGCGCTGTTCGGCGTGCCCGCCAAGCTGGCGTCCGGCAACGCGGGCCGCAACCCCAAGCGCACCGCTGCCACGACCGCCGCGCTGATGATCGGCGTGACCATCGTCAGCCTTGTCACGGTCGTCGCCACCAGCGCGAAGGAGACCGCGAGCGCCGAGGTCGACCAGCGCTTCCCGGCCGACTACACCGTCACGTCGTCGGTCTACAGCAAGCAGCTCCAGCAGGACCTGCTGGACCGGATCAAGGCGGTCCCCGAGGTCGACCGGGTCGCCCCGATGACGGGCTTCTCGCCGAAGGGCGCGGAGGACTCCAAGTACGGCGCGTACCTCGAAGCCACCACGCCCGAGGCGCTCGGGGACCTGGTGCGGCCCAAGGTCGTGACGGGCAGCATCACCGGCCTCAAGGAGGGCGAGGTCGCGATCAGCTCCAGCTTCGCCAAGTACACCGGGCTGGCCGTCGGCGGCACCCTCCCGCAGGGCGTCGGCGCCACCAAGCAGGACCTGAAGATCGTCGCGGTCGTCGACGGCCTCGACAGCAGCGGACTGGTCACGCTGACCACGATGAACGCGTTCGAGCCCGAGAACCCCGGCTTCCACAGCATCATGGTGAAGCTCAAGGCCGGCGTCACGACGGAGGCGGGCCGCGCGGCCGTCGAGAAGGTCACCGACACCTCGCCGATCGCCGTCATCGACAGCGCCGCCGAGACGAAGGCCCAGCTCAACACCCAGGTCGACCAGGTGCTCGGCTTCATCTGGGCGCTCATCGGCCTCGCCGTGATCATCGCCCTGTTCGGCATCGCCAACACGTTGACGCTCTCGGTGCTGGAACGCACCAGGGAGTCGGCGCTGCTGCGGGCGCTCGGCCTCACCAAGGGCCAGCTCCGGCTGATGCTCGTGGTCGAGTCGGTCCTGATGGCCGTGATGGGCGCCGCGATCGGCCTGGTGCTCGGCATCGGGTTCGGCTGGATCCTGGTGAGGGCGCTCTCCTCGGACAGCTTCCCGATCACGTTCGACGTCCCGTTCGGGCAGATCGGCGTCATGCTCCTCGCGGCCGTGGTCGCGGCGATGATCGCCGCCGCCATGCCCGCCAGGCGCGCGGGCCGCACCTCGGTCGTCGCCGGGATGGCCGAGGCCTGAACCCGACGGCCCGTCCTTCTTCGGGGGAGGGCGGGCCGTCACCCCCGGTACGCCGCTGCCCCGCGCTTCGAGAGCGCGGGGCAGCGGCGTGCCAGGCGAAGAAACGGATTTCGCGGTTCAGAGCGTTCCGACGCCGCCGTCCACCGGGATCACGGCGCCGTGGATGTAGCGGGCGTCGTCGGAGACCAGGAACGCGACGGTCGCGGCCACCTCGTCGGGTTGGCCGAGCCTGCCTGCCGGGCTGCCGGCGTGGAAGGCGTCCATGCCGTCGCCGTAGGGCGCGGTGCCCTCGGTGGCGATCGGGCCGGGCTTGACGGCGTTGACGCGGACGCCGCTGGGGCCGTACTCGGCGGACCACACCTTGGTCAGCGACTCGACGGCCGCCTTGCTCGACGCGTAGAGCGACGCGCCCGCCGTGCCCTTGGTCGCGAGCGCCGTGGAGAAGTTGACGACCGCGCCGTGGCCGCGGGCCGCCATGGCCGGGGCGAGGGCGTTGGTGAGGAAGAACGGGGCCTTGACGTTGGCGTCGTAGACCGAGTCGAAGTCCTCCACCGTGGCGTCGCTGCTCGCGCCGAACGGGTAGATCCCGGCGTTGTTGACCAGGATGTCGACCTGGCCGCCGATCTCGGTCGCCCGCTCGGCCAGCGCGCCGAGCGAGTCGAGGTCGTTCAGGTCGGCGGCGACGAAGTCGGCCCTGCCGCCCGCCGCCCGGATGCCGTCGACGGTCTCGCCGCCGCGCTCGGCGTTGCGCCCCGAGACGATGACGTGGGCTCCGAGCGAGGCGAGCAGCCGCGCGGTGGCGCGCCCGATGCCGCTGGTGGAGCCCGTGACCAGCGCGGTCCTGCCTGACAGATCGGCGGTCATCGCCAAACTCCTTTTGGTATGCCCGACCCAATTGGTACGAGCGACCCAATAGTGGGTGGCGCAGATTGGGTTGTCAATACCAAAACCGAGTAGTCTCACGGCCATGAGCGCGGAAGCGGGCAGGCCCGTCGCGGAGCGGCCACTCACCGCCAAGGGCCGCGCGACCAGGGCCCGCGTGCTCAAGGTCGCCGCCGACCTGATGTTCGAGCACGGCGCGGCCGCGACGAGCATCGACGACGTGAAGCGCGCGGCGAAGGTCAGCGCGTCGCAGGTCGGGTACTACTTCGGCGACAAGCAGTCGCTGGTGCGGGCGGTCATCGAGTACCAGGCCGAGACGCTGATCGAGGGCCAGAAGCCGCTGCTGGACAGGCTGGACAGCTTCGAGGCCCTGCACGCCTGGCGCGACCACATCGTGGCCATGCGGATGGAGCGGCAGTACGTCGGCGGTTGCCCCGTGGGCTCCCTGGCGTCCGAACTGGCGGACTCCAGCCCCGCGCTGCGCGAGGACATCGCCGCCGCGTTCCTGCGCTGGCGGGAGCCGATCGCCGCCGGGCTGGCGGCCATGCGCGACCGCGGCGAACTGCGGCCCGAGGCGGATCCCGAGGCGCTCTCGATGGCGCTCCTGGCGGCCGTCGAGGGCGGCACGCTGCTCGCCCAGACCCTGCGCGAGGTCGCCCCGCTGGAGGCGGTCCTGGACGTCGTGCTCGCGCACGTCCACTCGCTGTCCTGAGTGTCCGATCCGGACCGGTGCTGCGTCCGATCCGTGGGACGGACGAGGTGGGCGAAGAATTTTTCTTCCCACGCGTCACGTCCGGCGCCCCGAGGTCTCTACCTGGGGTGCGGGGTTGGCTCGGGCGAGGGCCGGGCCAACCCCCGCCTCTTGCCCGTCTGGGCCGTTCGGAGCACAGTTCACCCGGGATTCACCCGTACTGGTGCTGCCGCCATCACCTCGTACTGCTGAGATCACGGACAGCGTCGTGCGACGCACCGGGAGTTGTCAGAAGGTCACGGAAGGATGTCGACAGCGGCCCGCCGGCTTGACACCGGAGGCCGTCACGTCGACTGTGAGAGCGCTCTCACTGCTTCGGGTCACGCAGGAGGAGCGCGTCGAGGAGGACGGATGAGCAGGACTCTGGTCGGTCGCGCGGCTGTCGCCGTGGTGGCCGCCCTGGCCGTGACGAGCGTCGCGGCGTGCGGGGGAGAGGCGGGCGGCTCGGACGGCAAGGTCAAGCTGTCCATCGGCGTCTTCTCCGACTTCGGGTACGACACCCTGGTCAAGGAGTACCAGGCCGCGCACCCGAACATCGAGGTCGAGCAGCGCAAGGTCAAGATGGAGCAGCACCACACCCAGCTCGCCACGCAGCTCGCGGGCGGCCGCGGCGCGGCGGACATCGTCGCCATCGAAGAGGGCAACGTCGCCCAGTTCCGCCAGTCCAAGGACAAGTTCGTGAACCTCGCGGACTACGGCGCCAAGGAACTGGAAGGCCAGTGGGCCGCCTGGAAGTGGAGCCAGGGCACCGCCGACGGCGGGAACTTCGTGCTCGGGCTCGGCACGGACATGGGCAGCCTCGCCCTCTGCTACCGGCGCGACCTGTTCGAGGCCGCGGGCCTGCCCGTGGACCGCGAGGAGGTCGGCAAGCTGTGGCCGACGTGGCAGGACTACGTCGCCACCGCGCAGACCTTCACCGACAAGACGCCGAACGTGAAGTTCGTGGACACATCGCTCAACGTCTACAAGGCGATCCTCGACCAGACCGAGGAGGGGTACTTCGCCAAGTCGGACGACTCCTACATCGGCGGCGAGAACACCAAGGTCAAGGACGCCTTCGCCCTCGCGGCGAGCCTCGGCGAGAAGAAGCAGACCGGCGCGCTCCCCCCGTTCAGCCAGGAGTGGAACGTCGCCCTGAAGCAGGCCTCCTTCGCCACCACCACCTGCCCCGCCTGGGCGCTCGCCCTCATCAAGGCCGGCGCCGGTGACGAGGCCGTCGGCAAGTGGGACGTCGCGGACGCGCCCGGTGGCGGCGGCAACTGGGGCGGCTCGTTCCTGGCCGTGCCGAAGCAGGGGGCGCACCCCAAGGAGGCGTACGAGCTGGCCAAGTGGCTGACCGCGCCCGAGCAGCAGAAGCGGATCTTCAAGGAGACCGGCAACCTGCCGAGCGAACCCGTGGCCTACAAGGACCCCGAGGTCACCGCGACCGTCAACGCGTACTTCAACAACGCCCCGGTGGGCCAGATCTTCGGCAACTCCGCCGAAAGCCTGCAACCCACCTACCGCGGCACCAAGGACTCCAAGGTGACGCCGGTGTTCAGCAACGCCCTGTCCAGGGTCGAGCAGGGCAAGCAGAACACGTCGGACGCGTTCACCCAGGCGTTGAAGGAAGCGCAGGACATCGTCAAGTGACCACGGACAACCAGGGGCGGAGCAGGGCAGCGGCCCTGCTCCGCCGCGCGTCGGGAGCCGTGGATGGCCGTTGAGACGACCTCGCGGCCCGCGACCCCGGAAGACCGGCGGTGGCTGCTCTCCAGGCTCGACGGCACGTACACGCCGTACCTGATCATCGCGCCGTTCTTCCTGGTGTTCGGCGTCTTCGGGCTCTACCCCCTGCTGTACACCGCGTGGGTGTCGCTGCACGACTGGCAGCTCATCGACGGCGACCAGGGCTTCATCGGCCTGGACAACTACACGACGTTGTTGGCGGACGCCAACTTCTGGAACGCGCTGGGCAACACGCTGAGCCTGTTCGTGCTGTCGACCGTGCCGCAGCTGTTGGCGGCGCTCGGTCTGGCCGCCGTGCTCGACCGCGGCCTGCGCGGCCGGATGTTCTGGCGCGCGGGAGTCCTGCTGCCGAACGTCATCTCGGTCGCCGCCGTCGCGCTGGTGTTCGCCCAGCTCTACGGGCGCGACTTCGGCATCGTCAACTACCTGCTGGGCCTCGTCGGCGTCGACCCGGTCGACTGGCACGCCGAGACGTGGGCCTCGCACCTGGCGATCAGCTCGATGGTGATGTGGCGCTGGACCGGCTACAACGCGCTGATCTACCTGGCGGCCATGCAGTCCGTGCCCCGCGACACGCACGAGGCCGCGCTGATCGACGGAGCCTCGAAGTGGCGGACCTTCTGGGCCATCACGGTTCCGAGCATCCGCCCCACGATCCTGTTCACCGTGATCACGTCGACGATCGGCGGCATGCAGCTCTTCGTGGAGCCGCAGCTGTTCGACCCCGGCGGCACGGCGACCGGCACCGGCGGCTCGGACCGCCAGTTCCAGACTTTGGTGATGTACCTGTACGAGAAGGGTTTCCGGTTGTTCGACGCGGGTTACTCGGCGACGATCGCCTGGGTCCTCTTCCTCGTCGTCCTGGTCATCGCGGGGATCAACTTCTCCGTCACGCGACGCATCGCGTCCAAGGGGTGAGGGGGAGCCGTGGCCGTGGACACCGCGCCGGTGCGCACCCCCGCCGTTCGGAAGATCGACCTCCAGCGCCGCAAGGCGTCCGCCGGCTACGCCGGGCCGTTCGTGTACGCCCTGCTGGTGGTGGTGCTGCTCGCCTCGGTCTTCCCGCTGTACTTCTCGTTCGTGGTCGCCAGCAAGGACAACTCCGTCCTCGGCGAGGCCATTCCGCCGCTGACGCCGGGTGGCAACCTGATCGAGAACATCACCAGGGTGTTCGACACCGTCGACTTCTCCCTGGCGATGATGAACTCCCTGATCGTCGCGGGCACCGTGGCGATCTCCAACGTCCTGCTGGGCACGCTGGCGGGGTTCGCCTTCGCCCGCTTGAGGTTCCGGGGCCGCAACTCCCTGTTCCTCGTCGTCATCGGAACGTCGATGGTGCCCGCCCAGCTGGGCGTGATCCCGCTCTACATGCTGATGTCCGACCTCGACTGGTACGGCACCCTGCGGGCCGTCATCGTGCCCGCGCTCATCGGCGCGTTCTCGGTGTTCTGGATGCGCCAGGCGTGCGAGGAGTCCGTGCCCCGCGAACTGGTCGAGGCCGCGCGGGTCGACGGGTGCTCGGTGTTGCGCACCTTCTGGCACGTCGCACTCCCCGCCGTGCGACCGCAGGCCGCCGTCATGGGCATGTTCGCGTTCATGACGGCGTGGAACGACTTCTTCTGGCCGCTGATCGTGCTGGACCCCAACGACAGCCCGACCGTCCAGGTCGCGCTGTCCGCGCTCGCCAGCGGTTACTACACCGACTACTCGCTCATGCTCGCCGGCGCATCCCTCGCGGTGCTGCCGGTCGTCGCGATCTTCATCCTGCTGGCCCGCCAGATCGTCGGCGGGATCATGCAGGGTGCCTTGAAGGGATGACCTGATGACCACCACCGACCCGGACAGCCGAGTCGGGCGGGCTCCCGCGCCCGCCCCGGAGCTCGACGCCGACACCCTCCGCTTCCCCGCTGACTTCACCTGGGGGGCGGCCACGGCCGCGTTCCAGATCGAGGGTGCGACCACAGTGGACGGTCGCACGCCGTCCATCTGGGACACCTTCGCCGCCACGCCGGGCAAGGTCCTCAACGGCGACAACGGCGAACCCGCGTGCGACCACTACAACCGGTCCGCCGAGGACGTCGAGCTGATGTCGCAGCTCGGCCTGGCGGCGTACCGCTTCTCCGTCGCGTGGCCCCGGATCGTCCCGGCCGCCGACGGTGTGGTCGAGCCGCGCGGCCTCGCGTTCTACGACAAGCTCGTGGACCAGTTGCTGGCCAAGGGCATCCAGCCCGTCGCCACGCTCTACCACTGGGACCTCCCGCAGTGGCTGGAGGACCAGGGCGGCTGGCGCAACCGCGACACCGCGCACCGGTTCGCCGAGTACGCGCAGGTCGTGTTCGGCCACCTCGGCGACCGGGTCAAGCTGTGGAGCACGCTCAACGAGCCGTGGTGCTCCGCGTTCCTCGGCCACCACAAGGGCAACCACGCGCCCGGCGTCACGGACTCCAAGGCGTCCCTGGAGGCCATGCACCACCTGCTCCTCGCCCACGGCCTCGCCACGCGGGCGATGCGTGCGCAGGCCACCGAGGAGCACCGGTTCTCCCTGGTCCTCAACTTCACCCAGGGCAAGGCTGACAACGATGACGCAGCGTCGCTGGATGCTGTGCGCAAGGTCGACGGCCTGCACAACCGGATCTTCCTGGACCCGGTGCTCGGCCGCGGCTACCCGGCCGACGTGGTCGACGACGTCGCGTGGCTCGGCGACTGGCAGCGGGTCGTCCAGGACGGCGACCTCGACGTCATCGCCACGCCGATCGACTTCCTGGGCGTGAACTACTACAGCCCCACGCGCGTCGCGCCCGCCGCGGACCCCGAGGTCGTCACCGACGGGCCGTTCCCCGGCCTGCGCGGCGTCGAGCTGCTGGACCCGCGCGGTGAGCTGACCAGCTTCGGCTGGGAGCAGAACGCCGACGCGTTCGCCGAACTGCTCACCCGCCTGGGCCAGGACGCGCCCGGCCTGCCGATCGTGATCACCGAGAACGGGTCGGCGTTCGTCGACGAGGTCGACGAGTTCGGCCACGTCGAGGACCCGCAGCGGGTCGCGTTCCTGGTCGACCACCTGCGGGCCGTGCACCGGGCCATCGAGGCGGGCACCGACATCCGCG
>DATMCA010000950.1:0-3031 GCA_035559015.1 Umezawaea sp.
ACCTGGCCCCATCGCGCCTCGGACACCTCCACCTGATCCCGCCAACAGTCGACTCGGCCACAAACCCAGCCTGGCCACCGCGACTCACGGCCGACCGGCCTGTCGAGGTAGGACATGTCTTGCTAGCCCGTCACCGTTCCCACGGCAGACCCGCAACATGGCCGCCCGACTTGGCCGCAGCTGATCCTGTCCAACTGGTCTGTCCACCGTCGACCGACCTGGCCGAGGGATGTGGCAGCCAACTTCGGCACTGCTCCGAGCCGATCGGCTTGGCCATCGCGAGACCCGACCCGTCCGCGGGATCGAAAGCAGGAAGGCAGAGCAGTCCGATCACGGCCGGTCGTCGTTCGGCGCGGCAGCCCTGGCCCGTAGACCCGCACCCCGAAACAAGCACCCGAAGATGATCTTCCCGCCGCGCCGCGCGGTCGAGATTCGGGCGTGTGTGCCCGTGCCGGCGGGCGATCAGGGCAAGATCGTGGTGACGGGCGATCAATTTTTCTGTGGAACTTGTCGTCGTTACGCCATCAGGGTGACCTGTCGGCGTGAAGTCGGTAGCCACCCCGGTTCGCTGCTTTTCGGTGCGCGGAAAGGGCTGCACCTGCACAAATGCGGTTACGCGCGGTTCCGGTACGGGTCCTGCGAGTGACCTCACGGCGGTCTGACCATTGACCCGTGAGGATGATGGTGACAGAACCAACCGCTTGGGACCCCGGACTGGGTAGTCGGCGGGCTCTGCGGATCGTATCCTGGGGGATGACGCCCCCAGGGGGGGCGTCCGCCGGGACCGGCGGCAACCGTGAACACCCGGCGCCCGCGACCGCTGTGCCGGAGGAGGAGCCATGCCACTCTCCGAGCACGAGCAGCGACTGCTCGACCAGATCGAGCGCGCGCTCTACGCCGAGGACCCGAAGTTCGCATCTACCGTGCGCGGCGCCAAGCTGCGCAAGCCGTCCCGACGGCGTCGTATCCAGGGCATCGCTTTGTTCGCCGTGGGTGTGGCGCTGCTCGTAACGGGTGTGATGTTGCCGAAGCTCGCTGGTATCCCGGTGGTGAGCGTGGTCGGCTTCCTGTTGATGTTCTTCGGCGTGCTGATCACCCTGACGACGCTTCGTCGAGGTGATCAGGGTGCCGAAGAGGTAGATCAGGAAGGCAGCCGGCCCAGCCGCAGCCGCAGCTCGTTCTCACAAAAGATGGAAGAACGTTTCCGTCGCCGCTTCGAGGACGAGTAGAACTCCGAACCGAAGAACCACACCGCGCGCCCGCCCCGCCAGGGGCGGGCCGCGGTGTCTTCGCGCGCTCGAACCGGTCGACGATCCCCGCCAACGCTGGCAACCGGGAACAGCCGATAGCCGCCAACGCCAGCAACGGGGAACGCCGACAGCCGGAAACGCCGGGAATCGGGAACGCCAGGAACGCCGGGAACCGCCAACCCGACAGCCGCCAACCCGACAGCCGGGAACGCGGGGAACCAGTGGCGGCCGGCCGCGTGACCGACGGCCCACGACGCTGACCGGACCGAAACGCTGGCGATCGAACCGCCGTCAGCCTGAGCGTCCGGTCGTGCCGGATCACCGGCCAGCCTGAACCACTTGCCTGCCTGATCTGGCCCAAGCACCCAAGCACCCAAGCACCCAAGCACCCGAGCGCGAGTGCCGGGCGGAGAACCCGGCACTCGCGTCGAGGGCGGTCAGTCTTCCGGGTCCTCCGGCACGGTGGGTTGGAGCACCGAGCGCGGCAGGACCTTGGCGCGCAACGCCAACGGGGCGTTGCGGTTGAGGCTGCGGCGGACGTCCTCGACCGCCTTGGGCAGCTGCGGGTCAGCGTCGGCGCGGTCGCTGTACCAGGACCGCTCGATGGCGCCGACCACCGAACGCAGGCCGTCGCGGCCCTGCTCGTCCAGGTTGTGCGCGCGGGCCATGCGGCGGGCGGCCACGCGGACCGTTTCGGTCGGCGGGATGCGGGTGCCGCGGTCCACGGACTCGGCGATCAGCTCTTCCCACGCGGCGTTCGCGGCCTGGGCACCGAGGCCCGCGATGGACTGGAGGCGGTTGTGCCGTCGGACGGCGCGGACGACCGCGGGGGACGCGGCGACGGCCAGCAGGAGCAGGGGTATCGCCAGCCACCAGGAGAACAGGGCGATCAGCAGGGTGGCCGTGAGGGCCCAGAGAACCGCTGCCGCCGCTGCCACGGCCGGACGAGCCCAGGGCCTGCTGTTGAACGGTGCCAACGCGCCCACGCGGGACATGAGGAGCAGCAGGGCGGTGAGGAGCGCCGCCAGGCCACCGGTCACGGCGAGCGTGATCCAGTGCCAGCCGGGGGTGACCTCGACCGGGGCGGCGCCCGCCAGGTTCTGGGTGTCGGTGACCGGGGCGGCGGAGCTGGAGGTCGCGACCGACGAGGCGGCCGCGGACGACGACGAGTCGCCCGCGTCGGGGGCCTGGGCCTGGCCGTCGTCGCCGGTGCCGCCGATGTAGGACGGGATGACGCCGCGGCCGTCGGTGAGCGGGGTCGGGTCGAAGGTCATCCAGCCGTGGCCTGCGAAGTAGATCTCCACCCACGCGTGGGCGTCCAGGCTGGTGATGGTCTTGTAGTCCTCGGTCGGGTAGCCACCCGTGAAGCCGATGGCCACCCGCGCGGGCAGGCCGATGGAGCGGGCCATCACGGCCATGGCCGCCGAGTACTGCTGGCAGAAGCCGGTCTTGCTGTTGACCACGAAGTCGACCAGCGCGTCGGCGTTCGAGTCGCCCTCGGTCTTCGTCGAGTACTTGAAGCCTTTCGTGCCGTCGGTGAAGTACTTGTACAGCGCCGTGGCCTTGTCGAACTTCGTGCTCTCGCCCTGGGTGATGGACCTGGCCAGCGTCGTGATCGACGGGTCGATGCCGTCGATCTTGAAGTACACCGGGTCCACGCCCTCGGCGCTGCCGTTGGCCCGCCGCAGCTCGTCGGCCGTCGGGTTCTCCAGCACGGTCTCCAGCGTGTACGGGCCGACCTTGTGCTTCTTGAGGCTGTAGATCATGCCGCGGGCGTTGTC
>DATMCA010000951.1:0-5824 GCA_035559015.1 Umezawaea sp.
CAGCGGTGGACTGGTCGGACGGCACCGTGCGGCTGGTGACCTCGGCCGAGGAGTGGCCGGACACCGGTCGCCCGCGCCGATCCGCCGTGTCGTCGTTCGGCGTGAGCGGCACGAACAGCCACGTCATCCTCGAACAGGCGCCCGACGTCGACGCCGAGCACGCTGCCGCCGTCGACGACTCGCCGGTCGCGTGGGTGCTCTCCGGGCGCACCGAAGCCGCCCTGCGCGGGCAGGCCGGCCGGCTCGCGGAGTTCCTCGCCGACCAGGCCGACGTGCGGTCCGTGGACGTCGCCCACTCGCTGGCCACCACCCGCGCGGCGCTGGAGCACCGCGCCGTAGTGGTCGGCTCGAACCCGGCCGAACTGCTGGCGAAGCTGACCGACCTCGCCACCGACTCCCCGTCGGCCGACGCCGTGCGCGGCGTGACCGCCGGTGACGCCCCGGACGTCCTGTTCGCCTTCCCCGGCCAAGGCACGCAGTGGGCGGGCATGGCGGTCGACCTGCTCGACACGGCCCCGGTGTTCCGCGACCGGCTGCTGGAGTGCGCCGACGCGCTCGCCCCGCACGTGGACTGGTCGCCGGTCGACGTGCTGCGCGGTGAGGGCCCCGGCCTGGAGCGGGTGGACGTCGTGCAGCCGGTGCTGTTCGCCGTCATGGTGTCGCTGGCCGCGCTCTGGGAGTCCACCGGGATCACCCCGGCCGCCGTGGTCGGCCACTCGCAGGGCGAGATCGCCGCGGCCGTGGTCGCGGGAGCACTGTCCCTTGAGGACGGTGCGCGCGTGGTCGCCCTGCGCAGCCGTGCGCTGCGGGCGTTGAGCGGCGCGGGCGGCATGATGTCCGTCGCCCTGCCCGCCGCCGAACTCCGGCTGACCGGTGATCTGTCCCTGGCGGCCGTGAACGGGCCGTCGTCGGTGGTCGTCTCCGGTGATCCGGCCGAACTCGTGGCGCTGCGCGACGAACTGCACGGCCGCGACGTCCGGGCCACGATCCTGCCGGTCGACTACGCGTCGCACTCGGCGCACGTGGAGCGGATCGAGCAGGACCTGCTCTCCGCGCTGGACGGCGTCTCACCGGTGTCCTCGGACATCGCGTTCTACTCGTCGGTGACCGGCGGCCTGCTCGACACGGCCGCCCTCGACGCCGCCTACTGGTACCGCAACCTGCGCCGGACCGTGGAGTTCGAGCAGGCCACCCGCGCCGCGCTGGCCGACGGCCACGGTGTCGTGCTGGAGGTCGGCCCGCACCCGGTGCTCACCAACGCCGTGCAGGAGACCGCCGACACCGCCGGGTCGACCGCCGTGGCCCTGGGCTCACTTCGCCGCGACGACGGCGGCCTCACCCGCGTGCTCACCACGCTGGGCGAGCTGCACGCGGCGGGCGTGGTCGTGGACTGGGCCGCGGTGAACGCCCCGCACTCGCCGCGCGTGATCGCGCTGCCCACCTACGCCTTCCAGCGCAAGCACTACTGGCTGGAGACCGTGACCGCGACGGGCGACCTCCGCGCCGCCGGACTGGGCACCCCGGACCACCCGCTGCTCGGTGCCGTCGTGTCCGTGGCCGACGGCGACGGCGTGCTGTTCACCGGGCAGCTGTCCCGCCGCACGCACCCGTGGCTGGCGGACCACGCCGTCGGCGACGCGGTCCTCCTGCCGGGGGCGGCACTGCTCGAACTCGCCATCCGCGCGGGTGACCAGGTCGGCTGCGGCCGGGTCGAGGAACTGACCCTGGAAGCGCCGCTGCTGCTGCCCGACGACGGGCCGGTGACGATCCAGGTCGCCGTCGGCACGCCGGACGAGCAGGGCCGCCGCACGCTGACCGTGTTCGGCCGGACCGACGACGACTGGACCCGGCACGCGGGCGGCGTGCTCGCCCCCACCCCGGCTCCCGCGCCCGCCACCGCGACGGCGTGGCCGCCCGCCGGGGCCGAGCCGATCGACGTGTCCACCCTCTACGACGACTTCGCGGGCGTGGGCTTCCACTACGGGCCCGCGTTCCAGGGCCTGCGGGCCGCGTGGCGACTGGGCGCGGAGGTGTTCGCCGAGGTCGAGCTGCCCGAGGACCACCGCGGCACGGCCACCGCGTACGGCCTGCACCCGTTGCTGCTCGACGCCTCGCTGCACGCCTCCGGAGCCGGCACGACCCCGGCGGGCTGGCTGCCGTTCTCCTGGTCGGGCGTCACGCTGCACGCCTCGGGCGCCGCCGCCCTGCGGATGCGACTCACCCCGGCCGGACCGTACGGCTTCGCCCTGGAGGCCCGGGACGCCACCGGCGCACCGGTGCTGACCGTCGACTCGCTGCTGCTCCGACCGACCCCGGCGGGCGGCCTGAAGACCGGCCGCGACCCGCTGCGCGACGCCCTGTTCCGGCTGGACTGGGCGCGGCTGCCCGGCACCGCCCCGGCGACGGGCTGGGCCGAGCTGCCGGACGTGGCACCGGTGGTCGTCGCTCGGATCGCCCACCCCGACTCCACCGATGTCGTCGCCGCCACTCACGAAGCCGTGCGGGGCGTTCTAGAACTCATCCAGGCGTGGCTGGCTGACGAGCGGGTTCGCGACTCCCAACTGGTGTTCGTCACTCGTAGGGCCGTCGCCGCCCGCGACGACGAGGACGTCCTGGACCTGCCCGCCGCGGCTGCTCGGGGCCTCGTCCGGTCCGCCCAGTCCGAGCACCCCGACCGGTTCGGGCTGCTCGACCTCGACGACGACACCGACCTGGCCCTGGGCCTCGGCGCGCTCGGCTCCGACGAGGACCAGGTCGCCGTGCGCGGGGGAGAGGTCTTCGTCCCGCGCCTGGCCCGGACCCCGGCGGGCGCGCGCGCCGCGTGGGATCCGGACGGCACGGTCCTGATCACCGGCGGCACGGGTGTCCTCGGCGGGATCGTGGCCCGCCACCTGGCCGTCGAGCACGGCGTCCGCCACCTCGTGCTGGCCGGCCGCAGTGGCGGTGCCGCCGACCTGGTGGCCGAACTGGCCGAGCACGGCGCCACCGCGACCGTCGCCGCCTGCGACGTCACCGACCGGGACGCCCTCGCAGCCCTGATCGCCGAACACCCGCCGACCGCCGTGGTGCACGCGGCCGGTGTGCTGGACGACGGCGTGGTCACCTCGCTCACCGCCGACCGGCTCGGGCCCGTGCTGCGACCGAAGGTCGACGCCCTGGCGCACCTCCACGAGCTGACCCGCGATCTGGACCTGTCCGCGTTCGTGCTGTTCTCGTCGGGCGCGGGGGTGCTCGGAGGTGCCGGCCAGGGTGCCTACGCCGCCGCCAACGCCTTCGTCGACGCGTTCGCGCAGCACCGCCATGCCCAAGGCCTGCCCGCGGTGTCCGTGGCGTGGGGGCTGTGGGAGACCCGGACCGGTCTCACCGGCCACCTCGACGACGCCGACCTGCGGCGGATCGCCGCCTCAGGGCTGCCCGCGCTGCCCACCGACCTCGGCCTGGCGCTGTTCGACGCCGTCGTGGACGCCGGACCCGCGTTCGTGGCCGCGATGCCGGTGGACGTGGCCGCGCTGCGCGACCAGCCGGTCGCCCCGGTGCTGCGGGCGCTGGTCCGCACGCCCGCGCGCCGCCCGCTCGCCGCGTTGGCGGGCGACAGCGCGTCCGGCCTGGTGCGCGACCTCGGCGCGCTGCCCGTCGACGGGCGGATCCGCCTGCTCACCGAGACCCTGCGCGGGCACGTCGCCGCCGTCCTCGGCCACGGCTCCGCGGACGACGTCGACGCCCGCCGCGCCTTCCGCGACCTGGGCTTCGACTCGCTGGCCGCCGTGGCGCTGCGCAACCGGCTGGCCGCCGCCACCGGTCTGCGACTGCCCGCGACGCTGGTGTTCGACCACCCGTCCCCGGCCGAACTCGCCACCCACCTGCTGGAACGGCTGTTCGAGGGCTCGGCGGACCTCCCCGCCGGTCCGACCACGGCCGTCCCGACCTCTCCCGTCACGGCCGTCGACGGCGACCCGATCGTCGTGGTCGCGATGAGCTGCCGGCTGCCCGGCGGCGCGGACACCCCGGAACGCCTGTGGGGCCTGCTCTCCGGTGAGACGGACGCGGTGTCGGAGTTCCCGCGCGACCGCGGCTGGGACGTCGACGGGCTCTACCACCCGGACCCCGACCACCCCGGCACGACCTACACCCGTGAAGGCGGGTTCCTGGTCGACCCGGCCGACTTCGACCCCGCGTTCTTCGGCATCTCCCCGCGCGAGGCCATCGCCACCGACCCGCAGCACCGGCTGCTGCTGGAGGTCACCTGGGAGGCGTTCGAGCGCGGCGGCATCGACCCGGACACGCTGCGCGGCACCGACACCGGCGTGTTCGCCGGGGTCATGTCCAACGACTACACCCTCCGCCTGGACCGCATCCCCGAGGAGGCCGTGGACTTCGTCGGCCTCGGCAACTCGCCCAGCGTGCTGTCCGGTCGCGTCTCCTACACGTTCGGCTTCCAGGGCCCGGCCATCACCGTGGACACCGCGTGCTCGTCGTCGCTGGTGGCCATCCACCTCGCCGCGCAGGCGCTGCGCAACGGCGAGTGCTCGCTGGCCGTCGCGGGCGGCGTCACCGTCATGTCGACGCCGCTGCTGTTCGTGGACTCCAGCCGCACGCGCGGTCTCGCCCCCAACGGCCGGAGCAAGTCGTTCGCGGCGGCGGCCGACGGCGTCGGCATGGCCGAGGGCGCGGGCGTGCTGCTGCTGGAACGGCTGTCGGACGCGGTCCGCCACGGCCACCCCGTGCTGGCCGTGCTGCGCGGCAGCGCGGTCAACCAGGACGGCGCGTCCAACGGTCTGGCGGCCCCCAACGGCGCTGCCCAGCGCCGGGTCATCCAGCAGGCGCTGGCCGCGTCGGGCCTGTCGGCGAGCGACGTGGACGCCGTGGAGGCACACGGCACCGGCACGCGGCTCGGTGACCCGATCGAGGCCGGGGCGCTGCTGGCGACCTACGGCCGCGGCCGCACGGGCGACCCGCTGTGGCTGGGCTCCGTGAAGTCGAACATCGGCCACGCCCAGGCCGCCGCCGGCGTGGCGGGCGTGATCAAGATGGTGCTCGCCCTCCAGCACGCGACCCTGCCGCGGACCCTGCACGTCGACGCTCCGACGCCCGAGGTGGACTGGGCGTCCGGGTCGGTCGAGCTGTTGACCGAGGCCCGCGACTGGTCACCGAACGGGCGTCCTCGCCGGGCCGGGGTGTCGTCGTTCGGCGTGAGCGGCACCAACGCCCACGTGATCATCGAGGAGTTCCCCGAACCGGCACGGGCCGTGCCCGCCGAGACCGGCCTGCTGGCGTTCCCGCTGTCCGCCCGCAGCGCCGACGCGGTGCGCGAGCAGGCCCGTGACCTGCACGACCACGTCCAGGACCACCCGGCGTCGGCGTCGGCGGACATCGCGTTCACCCTCGCCACCGGGCGGGCGGCGTTCGACCACCGGGCCGTGGTCGTCGGGGCCGACCGGGACGAGCTGCTGCGCGGACTCGCCGCGCTCGCCGACGGCCTGCCCGACCCCTCCGCGGTGACCGGCCAGGCCGGTCGCGGCGGCGTGCGGCCGGTGTTCGTGTTCCCCGGTCAGGGCTCCGAGTGGGTCGGCATGGGCCTGGACCTGGCCGCCGAGCACCCGGTGTTCGCGGACCGGCTGCGCGAGTGCGACGAGGCGTTCCTCCCGCACACCGGCTGGTCGGTGCTCGACGTGCTGCGCGAGGCCGACGGCGCGCCCAAGCTCGACCACACCACCGTGGTGCAGCCGGTGCTGTTCTCCGTCATGGTGTCGCTGGCCGCGCTCTGGCGCTCCTGCGGCGTCGAACCCGCGGCCGTGATCGGCCACTCGCAGGGCGAGGTCGCCGC
>DATMCA010000952.1:0-4895 GCA_035559015.1 Umezawaea sp.
CGACCTCGCCGTCACGTCGAAGTACAGCTGGCTCACCGCCCCGTGGATCGCGGGCGCGAAGGAGCACCACTTCTACGACGAGTCGCGCGCCCTGCTCGGCCGTGACGTCCAGGCCGGTGACAAGGTCCGCGTCCAGCTCGACGCGGGCAACGTCGGCACCGCCACCGTCGACCTCGCCGACTTCGAGCAGGTCGCGGGCGCCGCCGGTCAGCCCGCGAACTCGTTGTCCGTCACCAACTACGGCGCCACCCCGAACGACGGCGGTGACGACGCCACCGCGTTCGTCAACACCATCAACGCCGCCAAGTCGCAGGGCCGTGAGGTCTGGGTGCCGCCGGGCACCTTCGACATCGGCCGGGGCCTGCCGATCGACCAGGTCACGATCCGCGGCGCGGGCAACTGGCACTCGGTGCTGCACAGCAGCAACCCGTTCCTCAACAACGGCCAGGTCCAGGGGAACATCAGGCTGTACGACTTCGCCGTCCTGGGCGAGGTCACCCAGCGCGTGGACACCAGCCCGGACAACGCCTACCACGGCCCGCTGGGCAACGGCTCGGTCATCTCGGGCCTGTGGATGCAGCACCTCAAGTGCGGCATCTGGACGATGAACGGCACCACCAGCAACGCGGTCATCGAGAACAACCGGTTCCTCGACCTGGCCGCCGACGGCCTGAACTTCAACGGCCGCGTCACCGACTCCTTGGTGCGCAACAACTTCCTGCGCAACACCGGTGACGACTCGCTGGCGATGTGGTCGCTCGGCGCGGACGTGCGCGACTCGTTCACCAACAACACCATCGTCCAGCCGAACCTGGCGAACGGCATCGCGATCTACGGCGGCACGGACATCTCGGTGCGCGGCAACCTGATCCGCGACACCAACGCGCTCGGCGGCGGCATCGCCATCTCCAACCAGGCGTTCGTCTACGACGGCTCGTTCTCACCCTTGGCGGGAACCACGACGGTCGCGCAGAACACGATGGTCCGCACCGGCGCGATCAACCCCAACTGGGGCCACCCGATGAGCGCGATCCGCTTCGACTCCTACGACTTCCCGATCACCTCGCCGGTCACCGTCACCGACAACCGGTTCGTCGACAGCCCGTACAGCGCGCTCCAGTTCGTGTCGGGCAGCGGTACCGGCAAGCCGATCACCGGCGTCACCGTGGACGGCGCGTCCGTCGAGGGCGTCGGCACCGTGGTGCTCCAGGTCGAAGCTCCGGGGTCCGGGCGGTTCTCCAACGTCGTGGCCTCACGGGTCGGCACGCGCGGGTTCTACAACTGCGTCTACCCGTCGAACGCGGGCACGTTCGCGATCAACCGCGGCAGCGGCAACACCGGCTGGGACAGCCAGTGGACCGACTGCGGCAGCTGGCCCCCGCGCAACGCGGGCGACACGCCTCCGACGACGACCACCACGACGCCCCCGCAGTCCGGCAACGTGGCGCGCGGCAAGGCGGTCAGCTCGTCCGGCCAGGTCGGCGGCTACCCGCCGTCGAACACGACCGACGGCAACGCCGACTCCTACTGGGAGAGCGCGAACAACGCGTTCCCGCAGACGCTCACCGTCGACCTCGGCGCGGCGACCTCCGTCAAGCGGCTGGTGCTGAAGCTGCCGCCCGCCACGGCGTGGGGTGCCCGCACGCAGACGTTGAGCGTGTCGAGCAGCGCCGACGGCGGCGGTTTCAGCCAGGTCGTCGGGTCCACCGGCTACCGGTTCGACCCGGCGAGCGGGAACCAGGTGACCGTTCCGGTGACGGCCAACCAGCGCTACCTGCGCCTGACCTTCACCGGCAACACGGGCTGGCCCGCCGGGCAGCTCTCCGAGTTCGAGGCCTACACCTCCTAGGAAGGGCCGTCCCCATGCGCTCCTCTCTCCGACGGCCGGCGGCGTTCGGCGCGGCCTGCCTGTCCGCGGCGGTGGTGACCGCGCTGGTCGTCGTCGCCGCACCCCAGGCCGCCTCCGGCCAGGTCGCCGCCGCGGTGGCCTACCAGTCGCCGTTCGACGTCGCCGGCCGCGGCGCGACCGTCCCGTTCACCGAGGTCGAGGCCGAGAACGCCGCCACCAACGGCAGCAGGATCGGCCCCGGCCGCAGGCAGGGCACCCTCGAAGGCGAGGCGTCCGGCCGCCAGGCCGTCACGCTGTCCGGTCAGGGCAAGTACGTCGAGTTCACCCTGACCAAGCCCGCCAACTCCATCGACATCCGCTACAGCGTCCCGGACGGCAACGGGGGAGCGGGCATCACGGCCCCCTTGTCGCTCTACCTCAACGGGACCAGGTCCGGCAGCCTCACGCTGACGTCGAAGTACTCGTGGCGCTACGGCGGCTACCCGTACGCCAACGATCCGGGCCAGGGCAAGCCGCACCACCTGTACGACTCGACCAGGGCGCTGTTCGGCTCGACCCTCCAGGCGGGCGCCAAGGTCCGGTTGCAGGTCGACAGCGGTGACACCGCGCCGTCGTACACGATCGACCTGGCCGACTTCGAACAGGTGGCGGACCCGGCCGCCCGCCCCGCGAACTCGATCTCGGTGACCGAACACGGTGCCGTGGCAGGGGATTCGGGTGACGACAGCAACGCGTTCGTCGCCGCCGTGGCCGCCGCGAAGGCCGCGGGCAAGGAGGTGTGGATCCCCGCCGGGACGTTCACCGTCACCCGGCACATCACCGTCGACCAGGTGGTCGTGCGCGGCGCGGGCCACTGGCACAGCGTCGTGCGCGGCAACCGCGTCGGCTTCTACGGCCTCGGCGAGCCGTCCAGCTGCGGCATCGGCGGCAACAGCGGCCGGTCGAGCGCGGTCAAGCTGCTCGACTTCGCCATCGTCGGCGAGGTCACCACGCGCGAGGACTGCGACCAGGTGAACGCCATCGGTGGCGCGCTGGGCGGCGGGTCGGTCGTGTCGGGCATGTTCCTTCAGCACACCAAGGTCGGGCTCTGGCTCGACGGGCCGTTCGACGGCCTGACGATCAGCGGCAACAAGGTCGTCGACCAGCTCGCGGACGGGATGAACCTGCACCAGGGCATCAGCAACGTGCTGATCGAGAACAACCTGTTCCGCAACATCAGCGACGACGGCATCGCGTTCTGGTCCGAGCGCGAAGCCGACCACGACAACACCATCCGGCACAACACCGTGGTCGTGCCGATGAAGGCCAACGGCATCGCCATCTACGGCGGGCGGGACAACACCGCGACGGACAACGTCGTGGCCGACACCCAGGACCAGGGCGGCGGCATCCACGTCGGCAACCGGTTCCAGTCGGTGCCGCTCGCGGGCACGACCACGTTGGCGCGCAACACGACCCTGCGGGCCGGGGTGCTCGACTCCAACTGGCAGTTCGGCGTCGGCGCGCTGTGGTTCGACGCCCGCGACGGGGCGATGTCGGGGCGGATCGACGTCACCGACACCGATCTCGTCGACTCGAACTACGAGGCGATCCAGTTCATCAGCGGGACGATCACCAACGTGCACTTCGACGGGGTGCGGATCCTCGGCGCGGGGACGTTCGGGATCCAGCTCCAGTCGCCGGGCGGGGCGTCGTTCTCGAACGTGACGGCGTCCGGGCTGGGCCGCGGTGGGATGTACAGCTGCCTGGGGTCGGGCGGGTTCGCGATCGAGCGCGGCACGGGCAACTCCGGGTGGGACACCACTCCGTACTGCGGCCCGTGGCCGGAGCCCGTGTACGGCGATCCGACCGTGCCGCCGACGACGACCACGACGACGACCACCACCACGACCACTGTTCCGCCGGACCCCAGCGGCAACCTGGCCCGTGGGCGTGCGGCTTCGGCGTCCAGCCAGGGCTCCGGGTTCGCCGCGTCGAACGCGACCGACGGCAACGCCGGGTCGTACTGGGAGAGCACCAACGGCTCGTTCCCGCAGACGCTCACGGTCGACCTCGGCGCGGCGGTGAACGTCGGCCGGGTCGTGCTGAAGCTGCCGCCGTCGTGGGAGGCCCGGACGCAGACGTTGAGCGTGTCCGGCAGCAACGACGGGTCCGGCTTCAGCCAGCTCGTCGGGTCGGCCGGCTACCAGTTCACGCCGACGGCGGCCAACACGGTCACGATCCCCGTCTCGGCGAACCACCGGTACCTGCGGGTGACCGTCACCGCGAACACCGGCTGGGCGGCCGGCCAGGTCTCGGAGTTCGAGGCCTACGCGGGCGGCTCGTCACCGCCGCCCACGACGACGACCACCACTCCTCCTGCCGGGAACCTGGCGCGCGGCCGTTCCGCCACCGCGACCAGCCAGTCGGACGTCTACGGCCCGTCCAGGACGACCGACGGCGATCCGGGCACCTACTGGGAGAGCGCGAACAACGCCTTCCCCCAGTCCGTGACCGTCGACCTCGGCACGGCGGTGACCGTCGGCCGCGTCGTCCTCAAGCTGCCCACCCCGACCGCCTGGACCACCCGGACCCAGACCCTGTCGGTCGAGGGCAGCACCGACGGCACCACCTACCGCACCCTCGCCCCCTCGGCGGGCCAAACCTTCAACCCGGCCACCGGCAACACCGCCACCACCACGTTCACCGCGGGCCAGGCGAGGTACGTCCGGGTGACCATCACCGCCAACACGGGCTGGCCCGCGGGCCAGGTGGGCGAGTTCGAGGTCTACACCAGCTGACCACCGGTGTCCCCGAACGCGACCGTCCGGGGACACCGGCAACCACTCCGCCGCTCAGACACCGGGCCCCCGAGCCTCGACCTCCTCGGGGGCCCGGCCCATGTCCGGAACCGCGATCCTCGGCGCCCGCGCCGAGGCCACCCATCGCTCGGCGAAGGTCTGGTGCCTGGCCTACGCCTGGATCAGGCGTGGCGCATACCGCTCAGGGGTCCCCCGATCAGGAAGACCCCCCGAACTGAACGCTACAAGGCACCACCGACAAAACG
>DATMCA010000953.1:0-13662 GCA_035559015.1 Umezawaea sp.
CCGTTCCCCGACACCTACTTCGACTTCCCCGTGGCCCGTTCGTCCGTGGAGTGACGGCGTCGGGGGGAGCCGCGGCTCCCCCCGATGTCCAGCCCGGCAGTGGCACGGCGATCACCTCGGGGACGGGGCGGCGGTACCGGAGAGTGCGCGGAGGAGGGTCGCGGTCAGGAGGTTCACCCTGGCGTCCAACTCGGCGTCGGCGTCCGTATCGTCGCCGAGGGCGAGAGTGGGCGAGTCGACGGGAAGGTGGTGGACCTCGTTCAGGAGGGCCAGGTAGACGAGCCGCCCCCAGGCCGGGTCGGAGACGGTGATGTGCCCTTCGGCGTGCAGCCGACCGAAGAGGACTTCCAGCTCTTCCACGATCCGCGGGTGCGACGCGGGTGCGCCGGGACTCTCGTGGGTGGGCGTCAGGCTGGTGACGAACGGGTGGCCGAACTTCAGCCTGAGCGCGGCCTCGGTCGCGCGGTGGAGGGCGACCAGCGGTGGCGCCGTCCTCACCCGCACCTCGTTGATGATCGACAGGTAGCGGTCCGTGAGGTCCTGCACCAGCGCGTCCAGCAACGCCTGTCGCGAAGCGAAGCGCCTGTGCACGGTCGCACGCGCCAACCCGGCGAACTCGGCGATCCGCTCCAGCGACGCCGAAGGATCCTCGGCCAGGACCCTTTGAGCGGCCTCCAGGATCCGAGCAGTGCTCCGCCGCGCGTCGGCGCGCACCCCTCGTTCCACCTCGGTCATCGACGACCTCCCATCGCCGGTCACACTACATAACTGAGACATACGTGCTTCAGTTAAGCCCTCACCCGTCGGCGATCCACAAACTCGTGGACCACGCGCGGTGGGGGTCACCTCGTCGTGAGGCCGTCGAGCAACAGCGTGCACACGGCGTCGAGTTCGTCCTCGATGCCGGGGAGCTGCCACTCGTTCGCGTGAGCGGGGTCGTGGAAGCGGCGGGTGGCGGTGAAGACGGTGCGCGCGAGATCGGCCGGGTCGGCGTCGCCGAACACGCCGGTGGCGATGCCGTCGGCGAGGACGGCCTCCAGTTGGCTCAGGAGATCCGCCACGTGCTCGACCGCCGCGCCGCTGTTCTCGGTGACCAGGATCCGGTACGCGGCGAACAGCTCCGGATCGTCGTGGACCTTCGCCGTCTTCAGGGCCAGCAGGGTGGCGAGCCAGGTGCGCAACCGCTGGCGCGCCGGGATCTCCCCGTCGGCCGCGATCGCGGCCAGGACCTCGCGATCGCGGTTCAGCCAGCGCCGGGAGACCGCCTCGCGCAACGCCGTCTTGGACGGGAAGTGCTTGTAGACCGCGGCGTGGCTGACGCCGAGCGCCCTCCCCACGTCGACCACCGTCGCCTTGGCGGGCCCGTGGCGGCGCAGCACCTCCTCGGTGGCCGACAAGATCATGTCCGAGTCGAGCGGCCCACCCGCGCGCATCAGAACTCACCATCCAGCAGGCTGAACATCACCGGAGCGTAGTCGCCCGTACCGGGGATCACCTCGGGCAACACCTCCCTCCACACCTCGTCGGGAATTCGACTTGGTGACAGATTACAACATGTGTAACCTGAAGCCCACACCGCAAGCCGAACTCCCGACGGAATAGAGATCGATCGTGACCATCCTGGTAACCGGCGCCCGAGGGCACGTGGGCGCCGCCGTGCTGAACGGACTGCTGGCCGCCGGAGCCCCGGTTCGGGCGGCAGGCCGCACCCCGCGGCCCGGCGAGTTCCCCGACGGCGTCGAGGCCGTCCGGGTCGACCTCGACGACCCCGAGTCCTTTCCGGACGCCCTGGCAGGCGTGCGCAAGGTGTTCCTCTACGCGCATCCGACGGGCACGCCGGAGTTCGCGGCGGCGGCGCGGAAGGCCGGGGTGGAGCACGTGGTCCTGCTGTCCTCCAGCACCGTGCTGGCCCCGACCGCCGCCTCCAACCCGATCGCGCTGTGGCACAGCTCGGTGGAGAGCGCACTGGAAGACGCCGGATTCGAGCGGACCTTCGTGCGGCCGGGCTACTTCGCGACGAACTCGTTGCGCTGGCAGTCGATCCGCACCGACCGCGTGCTGCGCACCGCCTTCCCGGACGCGACGACCGCCCCGGTGCACGAACGCGACATCGCCGCCGTGGCGGTGCGAGCACTGTTGGACGACGCCCGCAGTTCCGCCCATCCGGTCCTCGGCCCAGGCCCGCTCACCATCCGCGACCAGGTGTCCGCGATCGCCGAGGCACTCGGCGAACCCGTGCGACTGGAGGAGGTCGACGTCGACACGTACCGCGCCGAACAGCTCACCCAACTACCCGCACCACTGGTCGACCTCCTGATCCAAGGCGGCGGCAGCGTGCCCGAACTACCCGCCACCGTGGCCACCGACGCCGTACCGGCCCTTCTCAACAGACCCGCACTGACGTTCACCGAATGGGCCCACGACCACGCGGAGGACTTCCGTTGAGCGGAGGATCCCGAGCGGGTCTCGGAGTGACGACAACCGGGAGGTAGGTGATCAAGCCGCTGGCGCCGGTGCCCAGGCACGGCCGCAGGCCAGTTCCGACGACGAAGCAGCGACGCGACCAGGGCTGATCCCCACCGTCGCGCCGGGCGAGCCCTGACGATCCGCTGCCCGAACCGGGACCGGAGCGTGGTCCGGCTGGCGCGGCCCGATCGGCGGGGTCCGGCACGGCCCGACCGGCACGGCCCGACCGATGTCGGCCGGTCGGTGCGGCCCGGACTGTGTGGACTGCCTGGCGTGGTCCGAACGGTGCGGTCGGTCGTGCGGTCCGGTCGGTGTGGCCCGGCTGGCACGGCCCGACCAGTGAGGCACGACTGGCACGGCGCGGCTGGCACGGCCCGGTCGGCGGGGTCGATCGGCGGGGTCGATCGGCGGGGTCGGTCGGCGGGGTCGGTCGGCGCGGCCCGACCGGTGTAGCCCAGTCGGTATCGTCCGGGCAGTGCGCGGATGCGATGGTGTGTCGGCCACGCCCGACTTGCTCTCGCCGCAGCAGTGGTCAGCCCGTCGCCGCACTCACCGAGCCCTGGGGTCGTTCAGCGGCGAGCACTGCAACCGCACTTGAGGGTCCGTAGCGGATCACGTCGGGTGTGGTGGTAGGTCGTGCTGTCGGCAAGTGGGGCCGGGCGGTGGCCAGTGCCGAGCGCTTCCACGAACAGCGGGTTGCCACCGGTGCGCCGGTGGACCTCGGCGGCGTGGGACTGGTCGGGCTCGGCGCCGACCGCAGCGAGCAGGATGTCCTCCAACAGCCTGGTCCGCCGTACCGGGCGAGTGCCGGACCGAGGTCGGGCGTCCAGTTGCCGTGCGCGGGCAGCAGCGCCACCACCTCGTCGCGACCCGGCCGCCACGCTCGGTCTGGCACCATCGCCACGAACGGCGCACCGTCCGAACCCGACTCCAGGCGTCACCAGGCATCGTCTCCTACCGCATGGTCATGGGCTTCTGGCCCGCCCAGGACGACGGTCGCGCCGAGGGCGAAGCCGGGGTGCGCATGAATGCGTTCCAGGCGAACGTCTCCGGTGAGATCGTCGCCTTCGGCAGCCGGATCGCCTGGAACGCGCTGCTCCATCGCCGGTCTGCTGGACGAACCGCACCTCGTCGGCGCTTCCGCGCTCGGTGGCGGCGTGCCGCTCTTCACCCACCCAGAAGAGGAGTCCAGGTCTCCGGTGTGGAGACCTGGACTCCTCGATCGGTCAGCGGGGCTTCCGGGTCGGACTCACCACTTCCACGTGTCGGGTGACGTGAAGGTGGGGAGGACGCCGATGCCGTACTCGCTGATGGTGACGACCACGTAGCGGTCGAAATCGAAGATGTTGAGCTGGTATTCGCGGTCTCGCTGCGAATAGTTCCACATGTCCTTCACGCCGCTCTTCGGGTAGAAGGCCTTGCGCGTCGAGAGCGTCGCCGGTGCGAGGCCGCCGACGTCGATGGACTGCTTCTGGTCGCCGCCCCGCCACGTGACCTTGCTCGGTCCCAGCTTGTCGTGGCACAGGTTCAGCACGAAGAACTCGAAGGTCCCGCCGGTGTCGTCCATCTCCCCCTTGTCCGGCTCCCGGACCGGAATGGAATCAGTCATCTTCTCCTCCTGGATTCGTTGGTGAAAACGGCGATCTCCCCTGGCTCACCGCCGTTTTTCTTTACCCTCAAGAGGCTAGAACAGCATTTTCGGCCCGTCGTTGGGGAAATCCCCGACGAACCCCCTTCTCTTTGTCACGCCGACCGGGTGTCGGGGGTGGGGCCGCGCATGGGGGATGATCGCGCGCATGACGGCGTCAAGGCTGCTGGTGCGGCGGACCGAGCAGTGGTTCGTCCAGCAGGGCGCACCGACGATGATCGAGGGCTACGGGTTCTTCTCGCACGTGCTGCTGCGGATGCTGCCGACGCTGGCGTTCGTCGCGATCGCCAGCCTGATCTGGCTGGTGCCGCTGGGCGCCGCGGGGTACGGGCGATGGGTGTTGCTCGCCGTGGTGGTGGCCGCGACGGTCGTCGCGTCGACGGTGCTGTCGCTGTTCGTCCGGCGGATGCCGGTCTTCACCCGCAACCGCACGATCGCGGTCCTCATCGGCTATGCCCTGGTGCCGGTGGTGGTGCCGATCCTCCAAGAGGCCATCGAGGACACGCCGGACAGCGATCCCGTGCAGTTGGCCCTCTTCTTCGCCGGGGTGTTCGCCGCGACGTGGCTCGCCGTCACCTACGGCCTCGCGCCGCTGCTGAAGGCCGCCATCCGGCACACGCTGCAAGACCTGCGCAACAGCGTGAACCTTCTGGGGCGGGCATTGCCGCCGTTGCTGTTCGTGACGCTGTTCCTGTTCTTCACCGGCGAGCTGTGGCAGGCGATGAACCGGCTGGAGTGGCCTCGGCTGAGCCTGATCGTCGCGCTGTTCGTGGCGATCACGGTGCTCGCCGCGGCCGCCCGCCTGCGCGACGAGATCGGTCGGGTGGAACACGACCTGAGCCCGCCGGTGCTGTCGGCCGCGTGCGAGGGCACGCCGTTGGCCGAGGTGACGTTGAGTGAACCGGTGGAGGCTCGGAAGCTCACCGGGCAGCAGGTGCGCAACCTGCTGGTGATGCTCGCGCTCCGGCAGCTCGTGCAGGCGGCGGTGGTCGGTCTCGCGCTCTTCGGGTTCTTCGTGGTGCTCGGCCTGATCGTGGTGCTGCCGGAGACCGCGGAGCAGTGGATCGGAGGACCGGTGGCGCACGCGAAGTGGCTGCCGGACGTGCCGGTGGCGTTGTTGCGCAACGCGACCCTGTTCGCGGCGTTCGGCAGCATGTACTTCGCGGTGATCTCGATGAGCGACGCCGAGCACCGCAAGCAGTTCTTCGCGCCCGTGGTCGAACAGGTGGAGCGCACGCTGGCCGTCCGCGCCGTCTACCTCGACGTCCGATCACGGCCGTAGCGCCGCGAACCGTTCGACGTGTCGTCGAACGGTTCGCGGCGCGGAAGTCGGCGGCGACCTCGCGGTGCTACTTCACCGCGCCCGCCTTCAGGATGTTCACCAGCGTGCCGTGGGAGGTCTTCGTCTCCTTGTCCCAGGCGTGGACGAACGCCGGTGCCTTGTCCCTGGCCTTCACCCACTCGAACGGCGCGGTGGTCCGCACGAAGTCGTCGAAGGAGGTCTTCCCGCCGTCCTGCTCCGCCATCGTCCCCTGCATCTGCTTGACGAAGGTCTCGCTGTCGCACCCGATCACGCTCACCCGCCTGCGGCCCCCGAGCGCACCGGCGAGCGTCTGGGGAGTCACCTTCTCCGACGCTCCGAGCAGAGGCCTGCTGGTGTCGGGCTGCGGTTGGTCGGGCCGACCACCGGGCAGGACCCCGTACGTGGTGTGGCCGTAGACGATGACGTTCGTGAACTTGGGATCGATCGGTGGTCCGCTCGTCAGCGACCCGGTGTCGATCTTGACGACCGGGAGGCCGCCGAGGTAGCCGGCGAGCAGGCGGGCGTTGTCGCCGGCGTCCACGTAGGCGACGACGGTGTTCCTCGGGTCGGCCCCCAGCATGGCGATGACCCTGGCCCTGGACTGCAGGAACGCCTTGTACACCTCGTTCTCCCTGTGGTGCTCGGGGGCGTTCGACGTGAGCCGCCGCTCCGGGATGTTCTCCGCCGCGGCGGCGTACACCTGGACATAGGTCTGCTTCTCGTCCTGTTGCTTCTGGGAGGCCAGCGCGCTGGCGTAGGCCTCCGCGAAGGCGTCCTGATCGAAGGTCATGGCCTTGACCTTCATGATGTTCTGGACGACCTCCTTGATCTTGTCCCTGGTGTACGTCCCGGTGGTCTTGGCCCCCGACAACGAGGACTTGGCCACCTTCGAGATCTTGAGCTTTACCAGGACCTTGTTCAACTCGACCAGGTAGTCGGGATCGACCTCCGCGGGAGCGTCCTGCCGCGGGACCACGGGCTCGGGAGCCGCGACCTCCCGTACGGGTTCCAGCGCCGGATGCGGATCGGGCCGCAGGTCGGGCTGCGGATCGGTGGCGGGCACGACGGGCTCCGCCGCAGTCCCCCGTTTGGTCTTGTACAGGATCTGGGTCACCGAATTCGCCCGTCCCCTGGTGGCGGTCGCCGCCGCCTCGGTGCCCCGCACGTCGGACGACTTGTCCTTGGTGCGCGACCGCGTGCGGGTCGGTGCCGACTTCGAGCGCGTCATCGCCGTGTCCTCCGTTACCGGGCTCGATAGGTCAGGATCAGCCCGAGGTCGGCAAGTGCGTCCTTGTCGCCCTCGTGGACCAGGGTCCAGTCCCCCGTGGACAGACCGGGGGTGCGCAGCAGCACGCCGTCCTCCAGCGCGAGTCCCTTGTCGCCGTTGAGCAGGAACCGGGTCGTGCCCTCCCCCGCGAGCCGGTAGCGGGCGAACACACCGGTGATCTGCCGTCCGACGATGCCGGGCAGGTGCCGCGCCGTGATCGGCAGGGACAGCCGGTCGCCGTCGCCGTCGACGAACGCGGCCCACTCGTCCGGGAACTCGGCCGCGACGTCCAGGTACCGTGAGGAGGGTCCGGGCCGCAGCATGCCCTTGACCGCCGTGGCGAACGACTCGCCGCCCTGCTCGGCGGTGTACTTCACGGTGACGGTGACGTCCAGGAGACCGGCCGGGACCTGGTCGGACCGCAGCTGCCAGCGGGACACCGCCCCGGTGCCCTCGAACGGCAGGTACCGGTCGTCGTCGTAGCGCAGCTCGAACAGGCCGTTGTTCTCCCCGCCCTCCTCGACCTCGGACAGCGCGATCCGCTGGCTGGGGCGCCAGTCGCCGCGCAGCGAGTCCGGCGGCGAGCCCTTGACGTCGAGCAGGTACTTGACCGCTTTCGGGTCCGGCGACAGCACGGTCTTGTTGTCCAGCTGGGTGAGCGTCGCGTTGACGCCGACGACGCCGTCGGCCGTGACGAACGCGACGCTGACCGTGCGGATCTGCCTGCGGTAGTGGCCGGGGAAGTCCCGGTCGAACAGGTCCTCGGTCAACGCGAACTCGCACCTGCCGCCGTCGGTCAGCGCGAGCAGGGCCACCGGGTCGAGCCGGAGCAGGGAGACCTGCTTGGTGATCTCCATGCTCCTGGCTCCGCCGGTGACGTACGCCTGGCCGAGCCGGTCTAGGTCCAGCGACAGGCTGTCGGCGGCGAGCAGCCCGTTCCGCTTGCTCTCCCAGTACGTCGGCCGCACGAACGTCCCAGACGAACCGCCGCGCTCGAACTCGTAGGCCTTCTCCGCGGCACGGGCCATCTCGGCCGCCAGGTCGTAGGTCTGGAAGTACAGGCCCGACAGCCGCGCGGACAGCCAGCCGTAGAGCTGGGCGCCGGCGAACTTCCCGGTGAGGAAGGTGCCGATCTCCGCGAGGTTGCCGGTCTCCTTGTCGAGCACCTCCAGTTCCCGCTGGGCCACGGCCACCTGGAGTTCCGCGCCCGCGACCTGGTGACCGATCTGGGTCACGTCGCCGCGGGCCGACGCGAGCTGCAACCGCCAGTCCTCGGTCTGCCGCTCCTGGTCGGCACGGATCCCCAGCAGCTCGCCCAGCATGCCGAACCCCTCGCCGAACGCCTCGGAGACCTCCGCGCCGACGCTGAGCGCGTCACCGATCTGGTCGCCGCCGTAGGAGCTGCCGATGATGAACGGTCCGAGGTAGGCCTGCGGGGCGCCGGACGCGATGGCGGCGCCGATCTTCAGCCCGCCGGACGCGAAGTGCGCAGCCGAGGCCAACGACATCATGGCGATCTGGGCCTCCTGCAACGGTGAGAGCCCTTCGGCGAGGAGCTTCTCGTAGTGCTCGGCCCGGGAGACGGCGTCCGCCTGCGCGGACCGCAGCTGGTTCACGCCCGCCTGGGCGATCCGGACCTGGTTCTCCTTCACGCTCCGCGTCAGGGCGAGGGTCGCGGCCTCGTGCCGGTTCTGGAGCAGGGTGAGCTCCTCGGTGTCCCGCCGTTCGAACGCCGCGAGCAGGTCCGCGCCGAGCTGCCTGCACCGGTCGGCCAGCTCCTGCGCCCTGCGGTGCAGGAAGGCGAACCGGTACGCGGACAGGGGCACGGCCAGGGCGGCCGTGACCTCGCTGACCGACGCGCCCGAGGCGGCCCCGCCCACCAGCGCCCGCACGTCCGCGGGCGGTTCGAACAGCGGCACCGGACGGGCCACGCCCAGGATGTCCAGCGACGCCCGGATCTTGCGCAGCCGGTCCTCGACGCGGGTCCAGTACTCCAGGAACACGTCGTTGTCCGGCACGAAGAAGTACGGGTTGGCGACGCCGGCGTGCACCGCGCCCGACTCCTCCAGCAGTGCGCCGTTGAGCGTCAGGTGCTCGACCGCAGACTCGGGGTCGCCGTCGCTGTCGCCGTCGAGCAGGTCGTAGTCCGCGGCGATCGGCAGCGCCCTCGGCCCGAGGTCGTACGGCCGCTCGCCGAGCAGGTCGTGGGCGAAGACGTAGAGCATCCTCGCCTCGTCGACGCTCTCGGCGGTGTGCTGCCGGAAGAGCAGGTCGCCCCAGTCGAGCAGGTTGTCGACGTAGGACATGACGGTGGTGCGGCGGTAGGCGATCGGGCGCAGCTGGGCGATCCGGTGCGGGTCGAACGGGTCGTCCCGGTAGGCGGCCACCAGGCTCCGCTGGTCGCCCAGGAGCCGGTACTGGCGGTGCAGCAGCCTGATCATCGCCACCCGCTCCAGCAGGCTCCGCACGGCCTCGGACGCCGGCAGCGCCTCCAGTTTCGCGATCACGGCCGCGAGGTCGGCCGCGGCGGCGTTCTCGACGACCCCGGCGAAGCTGGCGAGGGCTTCCACCTGGTCGTCGGTCAGCCCCCGCTGCTGGAGGAACGCGGGTGCCATGGCCTCGACGACGTCGAGGACGGGGGCGAACCGGGTGGTGAGGGTTTCGACGTCGACGGCGACGAGGTCCGCCCGGCAGCCGGCGACGAGTGCCCGCACGTCCACCGCGAGGAACGGCAGGAAGCGCCAGTAGCGCGCCCGCTCGGTGGGGTCGAAGACGTACTCGTACCAGCGCCGCGCGTCGTCGAACCGCTGCGCGTCGTTGAGGGCCTGGGCGATCAGCATCGGCGCGTGGAAGAAGATCTCCCAGTAGTAGATGCCGTTGGAGCTGTCGAAGTCCAGGTGCGACCCGACCGGGACACCCGCCTCCGCGGTCTTGGGCGTCACCAGGATCGTGGTGGCGTCGCCGACCTCGGCGCTGAACGCGGGCTTCTCGTCGAGTTCCTGGGTGTCCGGGGCGAGCAGGGCGTCGACGCCGCCGACCAGCAGCCGCCGGTTGAGCTCGTAGGCGGTGCTCGACGTCAGCCGGATGATCTCGGTGGGCAGTGCGGAGACCTCGTACGGCAGGATGACGCCGTCGTCGTTCGGGTAGTACGCGTACTCCTTGCCCAGGAACAGGAACAGCTTCCCGTCGGCGTCGAGCGCGCCGCTGAAGGCCCTGGGGAACCCGGCGGGCAGGCAGCGCCAGTTGCCCTCGTAGTGGCGCAGGTCCAGGTAGGTGTCGAGTTCCTGGCCCTCCTGGAGAACGCCGTAGTGGGTGTCGGTGAACACGAAGTGCTTGCGGTCGCGCTTGATCACGGCGAGCGTCGGGTGCGCCGGGATCCTCGGGTAGCCGACGTCGATGTGATCGGGGACGGCCCCGTCCGCGTCGAGGGTGTAGCGGACGTACTCGTGGCCGGTGGCGATGTACAGCTTGTCGCCGTCGACGTACGCCGCGGTCACGTTGCCGTACGTGTCCAGTTCGGTGGGCTTGCGGCCGAGCGGCTTGTTCTGCCGCACGCTGTCGGGCCTCCCCTGCACCCGCACGGTGTGGGTGCCCTGGGTGTTGTCGAAGGCGATCGAGACCACGCCGAACGCGAGCGTCGGTCCGGCGATCGGCTGCTGCGGGATGCCGTCCGGGTTGCCCGCCAAGGCTCGCGGGTATCCCGCGTCCACCGTGTTGACGTCGGAGCCGATCCGGACGTAGAGGTCGCCGAAGACGGCGAAGACCCGGCCGTTGTGGCGCAGCACCGCGTCCAGCTTCTTGTCGGCGGGGACGTTCCACCGGTCGCTGAACCTGCGAACGGTGCCGAGGTCGCCGCTGATCGCGTAGCCGTCCTTCTCCCTGGAGCAGAACACCTCCGTGCCCTGCGAGCCGACGAACGCGCCGTCGATCCTCCCCCAGTTCGGGAAGCCCGAGGTGTTGGACGCCAGCTTCCAGCGGTACTCCACGTCGGGCTGGGTGAGGTCGAGACCCCGGAAGAGGTAGTACTCGTCGTCGGAGAACAGGTACAGGTCGTTGTCGCGGATCAGCGCGGCGTCCACCCGGCCGGTGCGCAGCAGGTTCGTGCCGATGATGCCGAACGTCCCCGTGGTCGACCGCCGGGTCTGGTTGAAGGCGTCCTTGCCCGGCGGCACCACGATGTGCTGGTCGGCGGCGCTGTCGAAGAAGTAGCGCGTGCCGTCCGCGAGTTCGAAGCCGGCGTCGACGCGGTCCCAGGTCGTGGGCAGCTTCTCCTTGTTGCCGGACAACGTCTTCTTGGTGGGCTGGAAGTCCGGACCGGAGACCGGGCGGCACAGGAAGCTGCCGCCCTTGTGGTCCACGCTGACCCACGGGCCGTCCGAGGTGTCGGCGGGGGCGTTGAACCGGACCACCGCGGCCGGGTCGACCGGCTCGTCGAAGATCCAGGTCAGGTTGACCGAGTCGGCCGGGGGCACCACGCCCTCGGCGGGCAGCCCGTACAGCTCCGGGGTGAGCGTGAACGCCGACGTGACCGGCTCCCCGCCCGCCCCGTACGAGCACTGCACGACGATCGAGTCGTGGTCGCCGCGGCCCGGAACGGTTCGCGACGCCTGGACGTAGAGGCTGGGCCCGGTGATGGGCCCGCTCATCTCGTCGTCGACCGCGAGGACCTGCGCGGGCACCCACTCCCCGTTCAGGTTCTGGAACGAGTAGCAGATCTTGACCTGGTACTTCGGCGGCGGGGCCGAGACCTGTTGCCCCTCCCCCACCGGGGTCGTGGTGACCGTGGTGCTCGCCTCGCTCTTCGGCGTGACGGCCTCCACCGCCGTCCAGAACACGAACACCCGGCCGAACGCGTGCACCGGGTCGACCCGATCGGCGTCGATGGCGATGTCGACCCGCTGCCACGGCTCCCAGGTCGCCGACAGCCTCCCGCTGCTGCGGAACTCCGCGCCGCGGTAGTAGTAGCGCCGCGGTTCGGTCCTGGTGCGGCCGAACAGCACGAGCTTGCGGGCGTCGTCGGCGTCGTCCTCGGTGTAGGCGTAGCCCCCGGCGATGGCCAGGCGCGACACCTCGGTGTACTCGTCGAGGTACCGCTTGTAGGCGGCCAGGACGGACTCGGCCGTGATCTCCTTCCGCAGCAGGTCTTCCTCGAGCGCGGCGAACGCCGGGGTCTTGCGGTCGCGCAGTTCCGGGCGCAGGTAGTTCTCCGGGTAGAGGAAGACCTTCCGGTTGGCCTCCCACGTCCGGTAGTCGCGCATCCAGGCCCACCAGGTCTTGAGGCGGGCGCGCACCTCGTCGGGGTCCGCTCCCGGCCGGAGTTCGACCTGTTCGAGGTCGAGCAGGTAGCGGTGCAGGAACAACTGGGTGGCCGCGATGGCCTCCCGGATCCGGGAGGTGGTGCTCTCCGGTCCGGTGTCGACGTCGATGAGGTGGTGCCGGTACAGCTCGCGGGAACCGCCGCTCCCCGGTGCCACGGCCGCGAGCAGCGCGTCCCTCTTGAGCACGTTGATCTCGTCGTGCAGGACCGGTTCGAGCTCCGCCCACCCCTGCGGGCCGGTCACCCGCTCCAGCAGGACGCGGACGGCCGCGGTCGCGGCGGCCGGATCCGGTGTGCGGTGGAGCTTCGACCAGACCTCGGCGTGGATCTCCGAAGGGCCGGCGCCCAGGCGTCGCGCGGTGCCGAAGACCTCGACCAGCCTCAGCAGGAACTCGATCTCGTCGGCCTGCTCCCCGTGGCTCGGCTCGACCAGCAGCGCCCGGTTGCGGCGGGCCCAGCGAACCTCCTCGACGTCCCAGCCGAACGCGTCGCCCAGGTACTGGTACGGGTCCTCGGCGCCGTCCACGAGGAACGCCGCCAGGCCGTCGGGGCCGGTGCGGAGCAGGTCGGTGAACCGGACGATCGCGTGCACGTCACCGAGCCGGTAGTCCGACGTGCCGGACCAGCGGTGGCCGAACTCCTGCGGGAACGTGCGGTCGACCCGGTCCAGGTCACCGGAGTAGCGGACGTACCGCTCCCCCTTGGCCAGGTAGGTGCGCCCTTCGAAGGTGAACGCACCGTCCACACCGGACTCGAAGTCGGCGGGCAGGTCGCCCCAGTCGTCCTTCACCGTGCGCGGGAAGCCGGGCTCGACGAACTCCGACGGACCACCGGTCCCGTAGCGGACGAACTGGTCCCCGGCGAACGCGTACAGCTCGCCGGTGGGTGCGACGAAGGCCGCGTCCAGCCGTCCGGACTCGAACTCGTTGCGGACCCTGCCCCAGGCCGCGGCGATCGGCTTCGGCTCGTCTCCACCGACGAACTCCTTGCCCCGGAACAGGTACGTGCGACCGTCGGGGCCGCGGAAGGCCGCGTCGACGCCGTTCTGGAACTCCTCGGGCAGCTCGGGGACGTCCAGCTCCGCCGCGATCCCGCCGAGCGGTTTGGGGTAGCCGTCGTCGACGTGGGTGTGGTCGGCCGTCGAGTAGCGCACGTACTGGTCGCCCGAGAGCAGGTAGACGCGGCGGTCGGCGACGAGGGCGGCGTCCACCCGGCCGGACTCGGTGAACGTGTTGCGCAGCCTGCCGATCCGGTCGATCGGGAAGGTCGCCGTGGCCGTCGGCGAGACCGTGTGGCAGGCCCCGCCGACGATCAGGTGGATGCTGCGGTCGTTGCCGATCACCGCGTCCACCGGCCGGTCCAGGACGTCGTCGAAGGTCTCCGGCAGGTTCGCGAAGGGTTCTTCCAGCCGGAGGTTGCCGACGGTCTTCTTCGGGTAGCCCGGATCGACCGCGCGGTAGTCGGTGCCGGTGTACCGGACGTAGCGGTCGCCCGAGAACAGGTAGGTGATCTCGCCGCGCCAGACGAACGCGGCGTCGACCGTGCCGCCGTCGACGGTGAAGGGGTTGCGCGACAGGCCCCACCGGTCCCGGATCGGGGTGAGCGGGCCGAAAGCGCCGTCGGCGAAACGGGACCAGGTCCTGCCGAAGAAGAAGCAGGTC
>DATMCA010000954.1:0-8187 GCA_035559015.1 Umezawaea sp.
CGTTCGTCGGGGACGACCCGAGCGCCAAGTCCTCCACGGTGCCCGGCGCGTCGGAGATGCTGCTCGCCGACCTCGGCATCCCGACGCTGTACCCGGCGAACCCGCAGGAGGTCCTCGACTTCGGCCTGCACGCGGTGGCGATGTCCCGCGCCAGCGGCCTGTGGACGGCGTTGAAGATCGTCACCAACGTGGCCGACGGCTCCGGCACCGTCGACGTCGATCCCGGACGCCTGACCCGCACGATGCCACCCTCCGAAGTGGACGGACAACCGTTCGCCCACCAGGTCACCGCAGCGCTGGCCGGCCCCACCCTCCTCGCGCTCGAACGCGGCCGAAACGGGCCGCGGTTGGAACTCGCCCTCCGCTACGCGGAGCTCAACGGCTTGAACACCATCACCGGCGCCGCCGGCGACGCGAGGATCGGGATCGTCGCCGCTGGCAAGAGCCACGCCGACGTGCGCCAGAGCCTGCGGATGCTCGGTCTGGACGAGGCCGAACTCGCCGCCAGCGGCATCAGGCTGCTGAAGCTGGGGCTGATCCACCCCCTCGAACCGACCGTCGTCACCCGGTTCGCGGAGGGCCTCGCCGAGATCGTCGTCGTCGAGGAGAAACGCCCCTTCATCGAGGCCGCGCTCAAGGAACTGCTGTACGGCAGGCCGAACGCGCCGATCGTGACCGGCAAGAAGACCCCGGACGGCGGCGAACTCCTGCCCGCGCAAGGAGAACTCGGACCGGACGCCATCGCGACCGCTCTCGCCGCCCGGATCCTGGCCCACGGCGACGCGCCGACCGTCACGGCCTGGCGCGCCGCCCGCCGTCCACTCGCGTCCCGCTTCCCCCTCCCGCTCGCGGTCCGCACGCCGTACTTCTGCTCGGGGTGCCCGCACAACAGCTCGACCAAGACGCCCGCTGGTTCGTTGGTGGGCGCGGGCATCGGCTGCCACGCGCTGGCGCTGCTGATGAGCCCGGACCTGGTCGGCGACATCACCGGCCTGACCCAGATGGGCGGTGAGGGCGCGCAGTGGCTCGGGATGGCGCCGTTCCTGGCTCGCGGGCACCTGTTGCAGAACCTCGGTGACGGCACGTTCCACCACTCCGGCAGCCTCGCCGTGCGCGCGGCGGTCGCCGGGGGCGTCGACATCACCTACAAGCTGCTCTACAACTCCGCCGTCGCCATGACCGGCGGGCAACAGGCCCAGGGGCAGATGTCCGTCGCCGCGATCACCAGGGCGATGACCGCCGAGGGCGTCCGGAAGATCATCGTCACCACCGACGACCCCCGGTCCTACCGCCGCCGCTCCCTCGCCCGCGGGGTGGAGGTCTGGCACCGCGACCGGATCGTCGAGGCCCAGGAGGCGCTCGCCGCGGTCGAGGGCGTCACGATGCTCATCCACGACCAGGAGTGCGCGACGGAACTCCGCCGCAAGCGCAAGCGCGGCCTCGCCCCCGATCCCGCCGAACGGGTGGTGGTCAACGAGCGAGTGTGCGAGGGCTGCGGCGACTGCGGGGTCAAGTCGAACTGCCTGTCGGTCCAGCCCGTCGACACCGAGTTCGGCCGCAAGACGCGGATCGACCAGTCCTCCTGCAACAAGGACTACTCCTGCCTCAAGGGCGACTGCCCGTCTTTCCTGACCGTCGTTCCCGGTGGGAAGAGGACGACAGGACCCGAATCGTCCACTGTGGACCAGGATTCGCTGCCGACACCCGTTTCCCCGCTGACCGGTCGGCACACCACCCGCGTCCTCGGGATCGGCGGGACCGGTGTCGTCACGGTCGCCCAGATCCTCGGCACCGCCGCCGCGCACGCCGGGCTGCACGTCCAGGCGCTCGACCAGACCGGTCTCGCGCAGAAGGGCGGCGCCGTCGTGTCCGACGTCAAGGTCGGCCGCGAACCGCTCGACGGCGCCAACAAGGCCGCCGCCCGCGAGGTCGACCTGTACCTCGGCGCCGACCTGCTCGTCGCCGCCGACCCGGCCAACCTGAGCGCCGCGGACCCCGGTCGCACCGTCGCCGTCGTGTCCACCGGGAAGGTGCCGACCGGCGGGATGGTGTCCGACAAGACCAAGGCGTACCCCGACGTCACCGCCCTCCTCGACCGGGTCCGGGAGAGCACCGACGCCACGAGGGACGTGTTCGTCGACGCCCGTGCCGCCTCCACCGCGCTGTTCGGCGTCGACCACCACGCCACCCTGCTGCTCGTCGGCGCGGCCTTCCAGTCCGGCGCGCTGCCGATCCCGGCCGAGTCGATCGAGCGGGCGATCGACCTCAACGGCGTGCAGGTCGCGAACAACGTCCAGGCATTCCGCCGGGGCAGGCAGCTCGTGAGCGACCCCGACGCGTTCCACGCCGCGGTCGGGCCCCGTCCCGGCCCGTCCTCACCGGTCTCCCCCGCCGTTCAAGGCCTGGTGGACCTGGTGGGCGCCGAACCGGGGTCCGAACTGTCCCGACTGGTCGCGATCCGCGTGCCGGACCTCGTCGCCTACCAGGACACCCGCTACGCCAGGGCCTACGCCGAGTTCGTCGAACGGGTGCGCCGCGTCGAGGCCGAGCGCGTTCCCGGATCCACTGCGATCAGCGAGGGCGTCGCCCGTCACCTGCACAAGCTCATGGCGTACAAGGACGAGTACGAGGTCGCGCGGCTCTCGTTGCTGCCGGAAGCGCTCGACTCGATCAAGGCGGCCCACGGCCCCGACGCCCGGATCTCCTACCGCCTGCACCCGCCGGTGCTGCGGGCGCTGGGCCTGCGCGACAAGATCAGCCTCGGACCGTGGTTCCGGCACGTCTTCCGGCTCCTGGCCGCACTGCGCCGCGTTCGGGGCACGGCGTTCGACCTGTTCGGCCTCGCCGCGGTCCGCCGGGTCGAACGCGAACTCGTCACCGAGTACCGCGAGGCCGTGGAAACCTCGCTGGCGGCGGCACGACCGGAGAACGCCCACCTCGTCGTCAGGATCGCGAACCTCCCCGACGTCGTCCGGGGCTACGAGTCGGTCAAGCTCACGAACGTGGAGGTGTACCGGCGCGAACTCGCCGAGGCGCGCCGCGAACTCGTCACCCCGTAGCTCCTCCCGGGGCCTTCCGGGCGAGCAGGTGGACCTCCCGGAACTGCCGCCGGTCGGCGGGTTGGGGTTCGCGCACCATCCGCGCCACCTCGGCCAGCCCCGCCTCGCGCAGCAGCCCGGCGAGGTGGTCGGGTGACCACCGGTAGGCGGGCGCGACCGCGTGGTCGAAGACCTGCGTCGGGTGGGACGGTCCCTCGCTCGCCGAGAAGCCCAGCAGGAGGTGGCCGCCGGGCGCCAGCACGCGGTGGAACTCCGCCAGCAGGGCGGGCAGGCCGTCCGGCGGGGTGTGGATGACGGACCACCGGGAGAGCACGCCGTCCAACTCGCCGTCGGCGATGGCCAACGCCTCCATCGAGCCCACGTCGAACCGCAGGTCCGGATAGGCCTCGCGGGCCAACTCGACCATCGCGGGCGAGGCGTCGACCCCGAACACCGCCAGGCCCAGCCCGTGCAGGTGCGCGGTGACGTCACCCGGCCCGCACCCCAGGTCCGCGACCCGACCGCCTTCGCCGACGACCTCGGCGAGGACGCCCACCATCGCGCGGTCCAGCGGCCTGTCCCGCAGGGCGTCGCGGAACATCCGCGCGTACGTCGGGGCGACGGCGTCGTAGGCCTCGCGGGTGGCGCGGAGGGCATCGTGTTCGACCATGATCACGACCCTAGTTCCCCGCGCCGAGCCGCTACCGCAAGGTCGGGACAGCCGCGATGAGCGCGCGCGTGTAAGGGTTCCGGGGCTGTTCGGTGACCTGCACGACGTCGCCGAACTCGACGACGGTCCCGCCCGCCATCACGGCGACGTGGTCGGCCATGTACCGCACCACCGCGAGGTTGTGCGAGATGAACAGGACGCCCACGCCGGTCTCGGCCTTGATGTCGCGCAGCAGGTTGAGCACGGCGCCCTGGACCGAGACGTCCAGCGCCGACGTGATCTCGTCCGCGATCAGCACCTCGGGGTTGGCGGCCAGCGCCCTGGCCAGCGCGACCCGCTGCCGCTGGCCGCCGGAGAGCTGGCGCGGCAGCAGGTGCTCGCACCCGGGGTTCAGCCGGACCAGGTCGAGCAGTTCGCCGACCGTGCGCCGGGCGCCGCCGGTCCTCCTGCCCGCGGCGACGCCCTCGGCGATCGAGTCGCCGACCGTCATCCGCGGGTCCAGCGACGAGTACGGGTCCTGGAAGACCATCTGGATCAGCGCGCCCCGGTCGCGCACGGCCCTGTCCCGCCGCTTCCCCGCGGACCTGATGACCTGCCCGTCGAGCAGGACCTCCCCGGAGTGCAGCGGTGCCAACCCGACGACGGCGCGGGCGAGCGTGGACTTGCCCGACCCGGACTCGCCCACCAGCCCCACGACGGACCGGTCGTCGACGACCAGGTCGACGTGGTCGACCGCCGTCGTCGCGCGGGCTCCGGAGCCGAAGCGCACGACCACGTCACGCAGTTCGAGGACGCTCACGTTCGGGACTCCCCTTCACCCGCGGTGGAACGGGAGGTCGGACGTTCGACGCCCGCGGGTGGCTTCCAGCAGGCGACCCGCCGGTTCTCCCCGATCGCCAGCAGCGGCGGTTCCTCCTCCTCGCACCCGACGTCGGCGAGCGGGCACCTCGGGGCGAACGAGCAGCCGACGGGCAGCCGGTCGGGTTCGGGCGGGCGGCCGTCGATGGTCGCGAGCGGCAGGTGCCGGTCCATCCCCATGTCCGGGATGCTCGCCACCAGGGCGCGGGTGTAGGGGTGCGCCGCGTCGTCGACGAGGGCCGAGACCGGCAGTTCCTCGATGATCCGCCCGGCGTACATGACCAGGACCCGCGACGCGATCCGCGACACGACGGCGATGTCGTGGCTGATGAACAGCAGGGCCGCGTTCCGCTGCCGGACGACGTCGCGCAGCAGGGCCAGGACTCCCTGCTGCACCGTCACGTCCAGCGCGGTCGTCGGTTCGTCGGCGATGATCAGGGAGGGCTCGGCCATCAGGCTCATGCCGATCATCGCGCGCTGCCGCATGCCGCCGGAGAACGTTCCGGGGTACTCGCGGGCCCGCCGCTCCGGCGAGGGAATGTCGACCGCGGCCAGCCGGTCCACGGCCCTGGCCGCCGCGGCGCGCCGGGACAGGCCCTGGTGCACCCGCGACACCTCGGCCAACTGGAGGCCGACGCGGACGGCGGGGTTCAGCGCCGACATCGGGTCCTGGAACACCGTGGCCAGCGAGGTGCCCAGCACCCGGTCGCGTTCGGCGCGGCCGAGCTCCCGGACGTCCCGGCCGCCGAGTTCGAGCCGACTCGCCTCGACCACGCCGGGGTGGGGCACGAGCGCTCCCACGGCCGCCGCGGTGAGGCTCTTCCCCGACCCGGATTCGCCGACCACGCCGACGACCTCGCCCGCCCGCACCTCGAACGAGACGCCGCGCACCGGGCTGGTGCCCCGGTCGGGGAACGTGACCGTCAGGTTCTCCACCCGGAGCACGGCGTCGGCCACCGGTTGGGTCTCCTCGACGACCGGCGGCACGGGCGTCGAGGAGACCTGTCGCCCGGTCCCGCGACCGGTGCGGGACCGGCCGGACACGACCTGCGTGGCGACCTCGCCCGCCAGGATGAAAGTCAAACCCGCGACCACGATCGCCGCGCACGGCAGGAGGCCCGCCGCCGGGGTGGTGTAGATGCCGCCGAGGCCGTCGTTCAGCAGCCTGCCCCAGTCGTAGTCGGGTACCTGGACGCCGAACCCGAGGTACGACAGGCCGGAGAGGGACAGCAGCGCCGTGCCGACCGTCGTGGTCGCGTTCACCACGAGGGGTTCGGCGATGTTGGGCAGGATGTGCCGGAGGACGATCCGGGCCCGGCCGACGCGGAGCAGGCGTGCCGCCGCGATGTAGTCGCTGCCCGCCACCGCCGCGGCCGTGCTGTGGGTCAACCGGGCGAAACCGGGCGCCATCGCGAGCGCCAGCGTGAGGACCGCGCCCTCCGCTCCCACGCCGAAGATCATCGCCAGGAACAGGGCCAGCAGCAGGCTCGGGAACGCGACGCTCAGGTTGATGGTGGCGACCAGGAGACGTCCCAGCCTCCGCCCCAGCACGAACGGCAGCGCGCCCGCCAGCACCCCCACCACCGCCGCGAGGACCGTGGTGATCACCGCGAGCACGACGGAGAGCCTGGTGGCCACCAGCGTCCGGGCCAGGACGTCCCGCCCGAGCTGGTCGGTCCCGAAGAGGTGCTCGGCCGACGCGCCCTGGTCCATGGCCGCCACGTCGATGGCCTCCGCCCGCGACCCCAGCACGATCGGCGCGACGATCGCGACGCCGACGACGGCCACGAGCAGCACCAGCGCGCTGATCCCCAGCGGTGACCGCAACACCCTGGCGTGGTTGGACTTGCTTCGCGGCATCAGGTCTCCTTGATCACCGAACGGGGGTCGACCACGGCGATCAGCACGTCCACGACCAGGTTGATCAGCAGCACCGACCCGCCGAAGAACACCGCCATCGCCTCGACCACCGGGAAGTCCTTGGCCAGCACCGACTGCACCAGCTGGTTCCCCACCCCCGGCCAGGCGAAGACGCTCTCCACCAGCACCGTGCCCGCGAGCAGCGAGGAGAGCGCGAGCCCGCTGATGGTCAGCGCGGCCGTGAGCAGGTTGGGCAGGGCGTGGCGCAGGTACACCAACCGCGCGGGCAGCCGCTTCGACCGAGCGGTCCGCAGGTAGTCCTCGGCCAGCACCCGTTGCGTCTCCACGCGGACGACGCGGGCCAGCAGCGCGGCCGGGCCCGCCGCGAGGGCGATCACCGGGAGCACGTAGGACTCCGGACCGGCCTGGCCCGCCACCGGCAGGACCTTGAACGTCACCGAGAAGACGAACACCAGGCCCACGCCGAGGACGAAGTCCGGGACGACCGAGAACACGCCCGTCACCGACGTGAACGCGACGTGCGTGCCGCGGGACCGCCCGTCGCGGGTGGCGATCCCGGCGAGCAGACCGAGCGGGATCGACACCACGACGGCCACGACGAACGCCGCCGAGGCGAGCCCGACGGTCGCCGGGATCAGCCTCGTCATCAACCGCGCCACCGGCACGTGGCTGATCAGCGAGTCGCCCAGGTCCCAGGTCACCAGGCCGCGCAGGAAATCCGTGTACTGGGTCCACAGCGGATCGTCCAGCCCGAGGCCCCGGCGGGTCGCGGCGACCACGGCGGGCTGGGCGTTCAGCCCGAGCGCGTTGCGGACCGGGTCGCCGGGGATGGCGTGCACCATCCCGAACGCCGCCGTCGCCAGGACGACCATCGACACGGCGAACCTGCCGAGCTGCCGCGCCAGGAACACCGGCCACGGCCTGCGGAGGCCGGAGCGGATCCGTTCCCCTCGCGGCGCGGGGCCGGCGGTCACGACACCGGACATGTCACTCCTCTGGACGCGTGGACCGGGCTCAAGGCGCGAGCAGCCGCACGCTGGTCGGCACGATGGTGTTCGTGGCGTCGTTGACGGTGAACGTCGCGTTCTTGCCCCACCACAGGTTCGGGCTCATCGACAGCGGCGTGACGGCGGCGTCCTCGATCAGCGCGGCCTCGGCGGCGTTCCAGTCGGCGCAGCCCTGCGTGCCGGTCTTGCGCACCGCCTGCTCGGCCAGCGTCCGGTACCGGTCGTTGGTGACGGCCGCGAAGTTCTGCCCGTCGGGCGGTGTGGCGCCGGAGAAGAACGGGGCCAGCGCGGCCGGGGTCGAGACGTTGATGATGATCAGGGCCGCTCCCCAGCTCACCGTGCCGCCCAGCAGACCGCTGGCCACCTGGTCGGACGGCTTCTGGTCCAGGGTGACCTCGACGCCGAGCCCCTTCCACTGCGCGGCGATGTACTCGGCGGAGGCGCTGGTCTGCGGCTGGTTGCTCAGGTGCAGCAGGCTCAGCGCCAGCCTGGTGCCGCCCTTGGACCGGACGCCGTCCGCGCCGACCGCCCACCCCGCCCGGTCCAGCAGCGCCTTCGCCCGGTCGGTGTCGTGACCGGGCACGGCGCCGGCCATCGTGTCGCCGGGGCAGATCCTCGGCACCGGCAGGAGCCCGGTGGCCCCGCTGCCGAGCCCGCCGCTGTTCACGGCGCTGAGCTGGCCGAGGTCCAGCGCCATGACCAGGGCGCGGCGCACGTCGGCGTCCGCACCGGG